>NZ_CAKZRO010000091.1 GCF_937146585.1 uncultured Halorubrum sp.
GACGGCGGGGGGCTCGGGGGCGTGGCGGTCGACCTCGCCGCGGCCGCCGGGATCGAGGCGCCGGACGGCGGTCGGAGCTCCGAGGGCGACGAGCCCGCCCCCGAGTTCCCGTGGAGCGACCGGACCGCCGTGATGGGCGTGCTCAACGTCACGCCGGACTCATTCCACGACGGGGGGCGGCACGCCGACCTCGACGACGCGGTGGCGGGCGCCGAGCGGATGGTCGACGCCGGGGTCGACATCGTCGACGTCGGCGGCGAGTCGACCCGACCGGGCGCGGACCCGGTCCCGGTCGCGGAGGAGATCGAGCGCGTCGTCCCGACGATCGAGGCGATCCAGTCCGTGCCGGCGGTCGGCTCCGGCGACGTGCTGGTCTCGGTCGACACCCGGAAGCCCGCGGTCGCCGAGGCGGCCCTCGACGCCGGCGCGGACATCATCAACGACGTGACGGGGTTGGAGGACCCCGAGATGCGGTCGGTCGTCGCGGACGCCGACTGCCCGGTGATCGTGATGCACAGCCTCGACGCGCCGGTCGACCCGGACGCCGACCCCGAGTACGACGACGTGGTCGGCGAGGCCGTCGACGCGCTGCGCGAGCGCCTCGCGATGGCCGACACGGCGGGCATCGACCGCGACCGCGTCATCGTCGACCCCGGGCTCGGCTTCGGGAAGTCGCCGGCGGAGGACTTCGAACTGCTCGCGCGCTGCGGCGAGTTCGCGGCGCTCGGCTGTCCGGTCCTCGTCGGTCACTCCCACAAGTCGCTGTACGGCGCGGTCGGGCGCGAGGCCGACGACCGCGAGCACGCGACGGTCGCGGGGTCCGCGCTCGCCGCCGACCGCGGCGCCGACATCGTCCGGGTCCACGACGTCGCCGAGAACCGCGCGGCGGTCGACGTCGCCGCCGCGGTGAACGGCGCGCTCCGCGACGGGGAGGACGCGGAGTGACCCGGCATCGGTGCCCGCCCGGCCCGGCCGCGACCCCGTGCCGCGCCGACGGCAGCGTTTTGCCTCGCGATCCCCTCGCGCCGGTATGACCCGGCGCCTGCTGCTCGGCTGTAGCGCGGTCGGGAACGCGCTCGTCGAACACACCCGCGACGAGCGCGGCGCACGCGACGACTTGGTGGCGGTCACCGACGACACCGGTTGGGTGTCGACGCTGCGCGACCGCAACGTCGCCACCGTCGAGGCCGACCCGACCGACCCCGCGACCTATCCCGACAGCGCCGCGGTCGTGCTGGTCGCGAGCGACGACGCCGCGCGCAACGTCGCCGCCGCGCGCGCCGCTCGGTCGACGTACCCGGACGCGATGATCGTCGCGCACCTCGGGACGGCGCCGACCGACGAGCAGCGGGCGGCGGTCGCGGCGGTCGCCGACCGCGTGGTCGACCCCGCGGCGGCGGTCGCCGACCGCGTCTTCGAGGCGGTCGGGATCGACGGTGAGTCCGGCGTCGACGGGAGGCCCGCGGTCGACGCGGGGGCGTCCATGACCGACGAGGGCGGCGGCGAGAAGCCGGCCCGGCTGCTCGCGACGCTGCGGGGGCTCTCCGGGCCGCTGCTGGTCGTCGCGCACGACAACCCAGACCCGGACGCCATCGCGAGCGCGCTCGGTCTCGCGCGGATCGCGGCGTCGATCGGCGTCGACGCGGACGCGTGCTACGGCGGCGAGATCGCCCACCAGGAGAACCGCGCGCTGGTGAACCTCCTCGACATCGGCCTCCGTTCGTTCGACGGCGTCGACCTCGACGAGTACGCCGGGATCGCCTTGGTCGACCACTCGCGGGCGGGGATCAACGACAGCCTCCCGGAGGACCACCCGGTGGACGTCGTCGTCGACCACCACCCGCCGCGGGGGCCGGTCGCGGGGTCGTTCGTCGACATCCGGCCCGCGGTCGGCGCGACGAGCACGCTGATCGCGGAGTACCTCTCGCGGTACGGGATCGCGCCGGACCGCGAGCTCGCGACGGCGCTCCTGTACGGGATCCGGATCGACACGAAGGACTTCACGCGCGCGACCGCCATCGACGACTTCGAGGCGGCGGCCGACCTGCTCGCGCACGCCGACGAGTCGACGCTCGAACGCGTCGAGAGCCCGAGCGTGAGCCCGGAGACGCTGCGCGTCCTCGCGGCCGCCATCGAGAACCGCGACGTGCGCGGGTCGGTCGCGGCCTCCTGCGTCGGCGAGATCACGGACCGCGACGCCCTCGCGCAGGCCGCGGAGCGGCTCCTCGACCTCGACGGCGTGACGGTGACGTTCGTCTACGGCTACATCGACGACGTGATCTACGGCTCCGCCCGCGCCCGCGGCGCCGACCTCGACGCGGGCGAACTGCTGCGCGACGCGCTCGACCCCGTCGGGTCGGCCGGCGGGCACGCCGCGATGGCCGGCGCGCAGGTCCCGCTCGGGATCCTCAGCGAGGTCTCCGAGTCGGAGTCGCTGCCCGAAGTCGTCGAGGCGTTCGTCGCCGGCCGGTTCTTCGAGGCGCTCGACGACGCCCCCGCCCAACCGACCGGGCTCCCGCCGGAGTTCCCCACGGACTGAGCGTGCGAACGCGTCGCACCCCGGCGGAAGACACACGTCTCTCGGCGCCGACGCGCCGTCCATGCCCGACGGACTCTACGACGAGCGGCCGCGCCTGTACGACTCGATCCAGTCCGACTGGGCGTACGACCGCGACGTCGACTTCGTCGGCGACGCGCTCGCCGACCGCGGCGTCGACCCAGCGCGCCTGCTGGAGGTCGGCTGCGGCACCGGCGAGCACACGCGCCGGTTCGCAGCCCGCGGGATCGACGTGACCGCGATCGACGCCCACGGTGGGATGCTCGCGGTCGCGCGGGAGAAGTGCGCCGCCGTACCCGCGACCGACGCCGCGTCAGCCACCGACGGCCGCGGCGCGGTCGACCTCCGTCGAACCGGCCTCCCGGATCCGGACCTGGGCGACGCCGGTCCGTTCGACGCGGCCGTCGCGATCCGCGGCGTCGTGAACCACCTCGCCCCGGACGACCTCGCCCCCGCGCTCGCCGCGCTCCGCGACCGCCTCCGGCCGGGCGGGGTCCTCGTCTTCGACAACTCTCCCTTGCCGGCCGACGGGAACCGGCCCGGGCTCGACGTCGGCCGCGACGCGGACGGGGCGATCGAGTACGTCCGCGTCGCGCATCACGTCGCGACCGACGACGGCCGCCTCGACTGGCGGGCGGTGACGTTCACCCCCGACGGCGACCCGTTCACGGACCGGCGTCGGATGACGCCCTTCGCGGACGAGCGGATCGCCGACGCGCTCGCCGGGGCGGGATTCGGCGACGTCGACGTCGCCGACGGCTACGGGCCCGCCGACGACCGGAGCGTGTTCGTCGCGGTTCGGTGAACGGGTCCGTGGCGGTTCGGTGGGGCGGTCGTGCGGGGATCGCGCAACGGTCGCAACGTACATAGGACGCGGCGGCCAACTGTGGGTAATGACCGACGACATCGTCGACCACCGCCGACTCGTCATCGCCGGCACCGGTATCTCCGGCCTCTCCGCGGCCATATACGCCGCGCGGTCGAACAACGACCCGCTGCTCATCGAGGGCGACGAGCCGGGCGGCCAGCTCACCCTGACGACCGAGGTGGAGAACTACCCCGGCTTCCCCGAGGGGATCTCCGGCCCGGGCCTGATCAACGACATGAAAGAGCAGGCGAAGAAGTTCGGCGCGGAGGCGCGCAACGGCGTCATCGAGGACGTCTCGAAGGAGCCCGCGGGGCACTTCCGCGTCGCGCTCTCCGACGGCGACGTGTACACCGCCGACGCCGTCATCGCCGCGTCCGGGGCGAGCGCGAGGACGCTCGGCGTCCCCGGCGAAGACGAGCTGATGGGGTACGGCCTCTCGACGTGCGCGACCTGCGACGGCGCGTTCTTCCGCGACGAGGACATGCTCGTCGTCGGCGGCGGCGACGCCGCGATGGAGGAGGCGAACTTCCTGACGAAGTTCGCGGACACCGTCTACGTCGCGCACCGCCGCGAGGAGTTCCGCGCCGAGGACGTGTGGATCGAGCGCACGATGGACGCGGTCGAGGAGGGCGATATCGAGCTCCTCCTCAACACCGAGCTCACCGAGATCCACGGCACCCCCGAGGACGGCATCGACCACGTGACGCTCGTCGAGCACCCCGACGGCCACCCCAAGGAGAAGCTCGACGACCCCGCGACCGCCGACGCGGTCGACGAGTACGCGTTCGACGTTGGGGCCGTCTTCTACGCCATCGGCCACACGCCGAACACGGACTTCCTCGAGGGGACAGGCATCGAGACCGACGACGACGGCTACCTCCTCACCGAGGGCGGCCGCGGCGGCGGGCAGACCCGCACCGGCGTCGACGGCCTCTTCGGCGCGGGCGACGTGGTCGACTTCCACTACCAGCAGGCAGCCACCGCGAGCGGCATGGGCGTGAAGGCCGCGCTCGACGCCGACGAGTACCTCTCCGAGCGCGAGCGCGCCGGCGAGCTGTACGAGGGCGCGGTCGACGCCGCGGCCGCCGACGACTGAAGCGCGGTCCGTCGGTTCCGACGCGTTCGATTCACCGTCTCGACGGCTCCGTCCACCCCCGTGACGCGATCGGTGACGCAAACTCCTCTTTGAGTCATACGCGGTACTATTTGCGCCTCTCCCGTCGTTCGAAACGTGATGAACAGACGCGGTCTGGTCGTCGTCGCCGCTGCGCTCGCGTTGTTCGTGACCGGTAGCGCCGTCGCCCTCGCCGGCCCCGTGTCGGGAGGGCCCGGCGGCCTCCTCGGCGGGGCGAGCGACCCGCCGGCGCTGCTCCACTTCGATACCGACGAGGTCCGCTGTCCCGACGAGTTCGCGGCCAACGGTTCGACCTCGGTGGTCGCCGGCGGTCCGAACACCGAGATAACGTACGCTCGAAACGTCTCCCTGCCGAGTTCCTCGCACGCGGTCGGCGGCCCGAGGTTCGAACGGCTGAACGAGTCCGCCTACGTCCTCGACGTCCCGATCGAGGAGGCGGGGAACGCGTCGCGGTCGTGTTCGGGCGCCGTCCGCTACAACGGCACGATGCGGATTCCCGCGGGCGACGATCCGTGGACCCTGATCGTGAAACAGGACGGCGAGACGGTCACGACGCTGCGCGGCGACTCGGACTCCTCGCTCCTCGGCGGGTCGACGAGCGTGAGCGGAAGCGTTTCGGCGCCCGCACGGTCGGACAACTCCACGAACTCGTCATGAGACTGCTGTCCCACCGGCGGTGAACGCCTCCAGGGCCTCAGCCGCTCGCTTATAGATAGATGACAGTAGATCGACGGTGAACACCGCCAAAGCCCCAGCCGCGAGGACTCGGTGCGCTCGCTGCGCTCCTCGTTCGTTCGCTCCGCTCACTCACTGCGGTGCTTGCGTCGCGCGCCGTCGTCCTCGCGGCTGCCCCTTTGAGTCCCACCCGACCGCGACCGCACCGCGCCTCACGCCTCCCCAGCCTCGTCAGTCGCCTCCGCTTCGCTCCGGCGACTGACTCCCTCGCGCGTGCTGGCTCGCGGCCGCCCAGGGCGGCCGCTCGCAGGCGCACGCCACCGCACTGCCGCGTTTGTTTATAAATAGCGTCGTTCGTGCTACGAGAGGATCTCCACGTCGTACCCCTCGGCCTCGAGCGCGTCGACGATGTCGGCGGCGTGTTCGGCGTCGTCGGTCTCTAATTCGAGTTCGAGTTCGGCCGCGTTGACCGCCACGTCGCGGGAGGTGCGGTCGTGGTGGACCGCGTACACGTTCGCGCCGGTGCGCGCGACGATGCTGGAGACGCGCTCCAACTCGCCGGGGCGGTCCTTCAGGTCGATGGTGATCTTGAGGTACCGGCCCATCTGGACGAGCCCGCGCCGGACCACGGTACCGAGGCGGTTGAGGTCGATGTTACCGCCGCAGAGCGCGGCGACGACCGTCTCGCCGTCGTCGTACTCGAACGCCTCCGAGAGCACCGCGGCGAGCGCGACCGCGCCGGCGCCCTCGACGAGCGTCTTCGCGCGCTCCAAGAGGAGCGTGAGCGCCAAGGCGATCTCGCGGTCGTCGACGGTGACGACCTCGTCGACGTACTCCTCCATGACCTCGAGGGTCCGGTCGCCGACCGACCGCGTCGCGATCCCGTCGGCGATCGTGTCGACGCTGTCGATCTCGGTGACTTCGCCCGCCTCCAGCGACTTCGCGGCCGACGCCGCGCCCTCCGCCTGAACGCCGACGACGCGCACGTCGGGCAGCTGTTGTTTGATCGCGACCGCGACGCCCGAGATCAGCCCGCCGCCGCCGATCGGGACGACCACGGTGTCGAGGTCGGGGCAGTCGTCGACGATCTCCAAGCCGAGCGTCCCCTGTCCGGCCATCACGACCGGGTCGTCGAACGCGTGGACGTAGGTCCGGCCCTCGTCGCGCTCTAACTGGTGCGCGTACGCCTGCGCCTCGTCGTAGTCGACGCCCTCCAAGCGGACGCTCGCGCCGTATCCGCGGGTGGCCTTCACCTTCGAGACGGGCGCGAACTTCGGCATCACGACGGTGGCGTCGACGCCCGCACGGCTGGCCGCCAGCGCCACGCCCTGCGCGTGGTTGCCGGCGCTCGCGGTGACGACGCCGGCCTCGCGCTCCGTCTCCGAGAGCGTCTGGATCCGGTTCATCGCCCCGCGGATCTTGAACGCGCCGGTGCGTTGGAAGTTCTCCAGCTTGAGGTGGAGGTCCGCGCCGCTCATTTCGGAGAAGGACCGCGACCGCTCCAACGGCGTGTGCCGGGCGACGTCCGAGACCCGCTCGCGGGCCTCGCGGATGTCGGCGAGACTGAGCATGCCACCCCGTCGCCGCGCCGCCCGCTAATCGGTTCCGGTCGGGCGCGAGCGATCGGGAGCGACGGCGGTCGCGGCCGCCGCGCCGGTGCGGATCGACGAGCGACCGGCTCGCGGTTGCTAAGGGGGGAATGCACGCGTGTGACGTGCGAGTGAAACGAGGCGACGGGAATACAAAAAGGTGCGGCTACCAGAGTGAAAGTGTAACCGCACGACTGCGCCGCCGTCATCGCTCCGTCAGACGGGATCTTGGGGGGTGAGCCGGACCCGCACGTCGCGGTCGTCGAGTACCGATCGCACTCGTCCGCCGAACGGTCCGGCGCCCGGCCACGTCGCGTCCGCGTCGAGGCGGTCGGGGTCGCCGACGTACACCGCGGCGGCCTCCGGGTAGTCGGCCGGGGCGTCGAGCGGCACGGTCTCGCGGACGTACAGGCCGCCGTCGACGTCCTCGTACGCGTCGAGCGCGTCGATTTCTTCCGTCCGGAGGAGCCGCCCGGCGGTCTCGCCGCCCGGCGCGAGCGTCGGGTACCGCCCCTCCACCAGCCGGAGGCCGGTGAGCGTCGCGGGGCCGACGAAGACGAACGAGTCCGCCACCTCGGCGACGGCGTCCGGCTCGGTCAGCGTGCCGTACACGAAGACGTCCATAGGGTCCGTGGGTCGCTCGCGGCTTTCAACGTTCGGGCGCGATCGAGGCGACGCCGTCGGTCGGGGCGGGCGACCCCGTCGCTCGTCGCCGCGTCGGGTCCCGGCGACGCCGACCGGCTTCGGTATATCAATACCCCGGGCGACCGTCGGGGGCGACGCATGGACTTCCCGCGGCTGCGGCGCGTCTGGAAGCGCGTGTTCTCGCTCGCGTGGCCCGTGATGGCCGAGCAGACGTTCCGCACCGCGATGCGGACGACCGACATCCTCGTCACCGCGCTGTTCTCGCCGGCCGCGGTCGTCGCGATCGGGCTCGCGGACCTGTACGCCCGGTTCCCGCTGCGGATCGGGCTCGGGCTCGGCGGCGGCGCCATCGCGCTCTCGTCGCAGGACACCGGCGCGGGCGCCGCGGAGAACCGCGACGAGGCGGTGACGCAGGCGATCCTGCTCGGCGCGCTCGCCGGGATCCCGTTCGTCCTCTTCGGGTTCCTCTTCGGCGAGCTCGCGATCGACGTATTCGGTCGCCTCGTCGGCGAGGGCACCTCGCCCGCGGTCGTCGACCTCGGCTCGACGTACCTCGCGGTCGTCTTCGCGACCGCCCCGGCGCGGCACGTCGCCCTCGTCGGGGCCCGCGCGCTCCAGGGGACCGGCGACACCCGCACGCCGATGTACGTCAACATCGCCGCCAACTCCGTCAACATCGCCGGCTCCGTCGTCCTCGGCCTGGGGCTGTTCGGCCTCCCGCGGCTGGAGGTCCTCGGCGTGGGCCTCGCGACGGCGGGCGCGAACGTGCTCACGGCCGGACTGCTCTGTTTCGCCATCTGGGGGTCGTGGACCGACGCGGACTTCGCGTGGCCGCGCGACCTCACCATCGCGAAGCAGCTCCTGATCGTGAGCGCCCCGCGCGTGCTGGAGGGGTTCGGCTCCGAGATCGCGGAGTTCCCGTTCAACGCGCTCCTCCTCGGCTTCGGCGAGACGATCAACGCCGGCTTCCAGATCGGCCGCCGGGTCTACCAGCAGGTGACCGGCCCGCTCTCGCGCGGGTACAACGTCGCGGCGTCGGTGCTCGTCGGGCAGGCGCTCGGCGAGGGCGACCCGGAGGCCGCGCGGTTCAACGGGTGGGCGGTCGCCGGGCTCGGCGTGCTCACGGTCGGGACGATCGGTCTCGGGCTCGTCGTCGCCGCGCCGCGGATCGTCCCGGTGTTCACCGACGACGCCGCGACCGTCGCGTCCGCGGTCGACTTCGCGCGCGTCTACGGGGTCGCCGGGGCCGCCCTCGCCTGCTTCTCCGCGCTCTCCGGGTCGCTCCAGGGCGCGAGCGAGACGCGGATCCCCCTCGTCGCGCGCCTCTCGGCGATGTTCGGCCTCTTCCTCGGGCTCTCGTGGCTGCTCGGGCGCACGCTCGGACTCGGGCCGACGGGCGCGTACGTCGGCGTCTCCGCGGCCTACGCGTGGATGGCGCTCGTCGTCGCCGCCGGGTTCCGCTACTCGGGCTGGGCGACCCGCGCCGCGGACATGATGGACGCGCGTGGCTCCGGACCGGACGCCGATCCCGAACCCACCCCCGACCCGCAATCGGGCGCCGAATCGGACCCCACGCCGGGAGAGAAGTCGTCGTAGCCGCCGCGGTCGCCTCGAACCCCGCTCTTACGGCTCGCCGCCGAGCGACTCCTGCTCGGAGCCCGTGTCGCCCCTGAGCCGCCGCCGGCGCTTGTCGTAGGCGGCCTCCAGCTTCGCGTTCGTCGCCCGGGAGACGAGGTAGCAGTCCGCGTCGCCGTCGTCGCGGGGGTGCGCGCTCGCCACCCAGACATGGCCGTCGCCGGCCGACAGGTCGTCGGCCCACCGCTCGGCGGCCGCCCGGCTCTCGAAGGCGTGGCGGGGGCCGTCCTCGAAGACGAGCCGCCCCACCTTCGCGTTCCGCTTGCGGGCCGAGGGCTTGATCGCGACGACGACGCTCACACCCGACGTTCGACCGCCCTCGAATAAAAACCTCGTCAGACGCCGGCGCGCTCAGTCGTCGGCGACGGCGCCCGGGTCGGCGTCCGCCGCGTCCGCCTCGGCGGCCAGCAGGCGGTCGAGCCCGTCGACCATCCCGACGACGCTCGCGCGGGTGATGTCCGCGTCCGACGCCGAGACGCTCACCGAGCGGTCGCCCCGCGAGAGGTCGACCTCGACGGTGACGACCGCGTCGGTGCCGCCCGTGATCGCGTCGACGTGATAGGAGTCGAGGTCGAAGGCGACCCCCTCGCCGCGCTCGCCGTCGTCGCCGCCGAGCGCCGTGCGGACCGCCTCCAGCCCGGCGTCGACGGGCCCGGCGCCCGTGCCGGAGGCGACCCGCTCGTCGTCGCCGACGCGGAGCCGCACCGAGGCCGTCGGGAGGTTCCCCCCCGAAGTCGCCGAGAGGTCGACGAGCTCCACGCGGCGCTCGCGCTCGCGCCCGCGAACGTCGTCCGCGACGGCCAGCAGGTCGGCGTCGGTGACGCGCTTCCCGCGCTCGCCGAGCTCCTTGACGCGGGCGACGACCTCTCGCAGCTCGTCCTCGTCGACCGCCACGTCGTGCTCCGCGAGCGCCGCCTTCACCCCGGCGCGCCCGGCGTGCTTGCCGAGGACGAGCCGGCGCTCTCGCCCCACCGTCTCCGGCGGGTACGGCTCGTACATCGTCCCGTCCTTCAGGGTGCCGTCCGTGTGGATCCCGGACTCGTGGGCGAAGGCGTTGGCCCCGCAGACGGCCTTGTTCGGGGGGAGCGCGACTCCGGTGGCCTCCGAGACGGCCCGGCAGAGCCGGTAGAGCCGCGAGAGCTCGACGGTGTCGACGTCGTACGACCGCCCGAGCGCGATGGCGACCTCCTCGAGCGCGACGTTGCCCGCGCGCTCGCCGACGCCGAGGACGGTCCCGTGGACGGTGTCGGCGCCGGCCCTCAGCCCCGCGTGGACGTTCGTCAGCCCGAACCCGAGGTCGTCGTGGGTGTGGAGGCTCGTCGGGCCGAGCTCGGCGAGCCGCGAGACCACTTCGGCGGTGCGTTCGGGGTCGGCCGCGCCGACCGTGTCGCAGTAGCAGATCCGGTCCGCGCCGGCGTCGAGCCCGGCCCCGAGCAGGCGTTCGAGGTAGTCGAGGTCGGCCCGCGAGCCGTCCTCGCCGAGCACCTCGACCCACAGGCCGTGGTCCTTGGCGTACTCGACGAGCTCGACGGTCGTCTCGACGACCGCGTCGCGGGTCGACCCCACCTTCGTCTCGACGTGCTTGTCGGAGGCGGGGACCACGAGGTTCACCCCGTCGACGCCGCAGTCGAGCGCGTGGTCGACGTCGGCCCGGACCCCCCGGGCGAAGCTCGTCACCGTCGCGTCGAGCCCCTCGTCGGCGACGCGGCGGATCGCCTCGCGCTCGCCCGCCGAGGTGCACGCCGAGCCGGCCTCGATCAGGTGGACGCCGGCGTCGTCGAGCTCGCGGGCGACGTCGACCTTCTCGCCGGGGGTCATGGAGACGCCCGGCATCTGTTCGCCGTCGCGCAGGGTGGTGTCGAGTAGCTGTACCTCGTCGAGGTCGGTGAGTGGTGTTCGGGTCAAAAGGGGGTCCGTCGGCTCTGCGGTGGTCTCGGGGTCGGTGCCGCCGCGGGGCGGTCGTGCCCCGGAGTCGTTATCGTCGGAGAATTTCGCGGCCAGCCGCCGCGAGGCGACTTCCTCTATCCTCCGAACGATCGCGAGTATCTCGCGTCATTCGTACCCGTGCGAACGACGCACACACGGATAAACTGCCGGGTCGCGTCAGGTATGGCCGAGCGATCGTCGGCGCGGCCCGGGGGATCGCCGAGGATCTCTCGGCTGGTCGCCTCATCCCAGCAGCGACCGGACCGACCGCCGGCGCGTCCCGCACTCCCCGCGGTAGTCGCAGGGCGCACAGCGGTCGTCGTCCACGCGCGGCGGCGGGCCGTCGATCGATCGCGCCGCGCGCAGCGCCTCGCGGTACGCCGCCTTCTTCCGAGTCGTCAGCCGGACTTCGCGGACGACCCCGACCGCGGGATACTCGACCAGCGCGCGCTCGACTTCGCGCTCCCGCTCCCACGCCAGCGCCTTCGCGATCCCCACCGCGCGGGCCGCCTGCGGCTCCCACACGCCGTTCTCCGGCGGTTCGCCCGACGAGACGAGCGTCGGGACCGGCGGCGGCCCGGCCTCTTCGTCGTCGCCCGGGCTCTCGTCAGATTCCCTCGGTTCCAACACCTTGTGGACGGTCCCGTGACAGTCCTTTCCCGAGAGGAACCCCCGTTCTGTCGCGGGATCGACGAGGCGCCCGTAGAGGTCGCGTTCGCGCAGTCGATCCAGATTCCGCCGGTAGGACGCCGGCGACCGGTGGAGGGGGAGCCTCCGGAGCGTCCGGTCGGGCGCGTCAACCAGTTCGTCGTACCGGAAGGCGAGGTCGATCCGCTCGCGCGCCGTCGGCGGGACGCTCCGCTCGTCGTCGCGTCGGACGTAGTAGAGCTGTCGAGGGCAGTACGCCGCGCGGGCCAGGTCGCTGAACGGAACGAGTGTCACGCGAGGGGTGGCCGCGGTATCGGATATAAATGAACGACGGCGCGTGCCGGTGAGCGCCCGCAGGGCGCGAACCGCACGCGCGAGGGAGTCGGCCGTCCGAAGCGAAGCGGAGGGCGGGCGACGAGGCCGGGGAGGCGTGAGGTGCGGTGCTGTACGGGGCGGGACTCAAAGGGGCAGTCGCGAGGACGAAGACGCGCGACGCAAGGACCGCAGGCGCGAACGTAGCGAGCGCTGAGGACCGCAGCGAGCGCATCGAGTCCTCGCGGCTGGGGCTTTGGAGGAGTTCGTCGTCGATCAGCGCATGTACGCGTATGGCCGAGCGGCTGGGGCTTTGGCGGTCTACGCCACCAATCCGCCGTAGACCATTTATAGGGACACGTCCGTCTCGATGTCCTCGGTCGCCTCGCGGAGCCCGTCCTCGCGGGCGTCGCTCGCGAGCGACCCCTCGATGTCGGCGTCGGTGAGGAGGTCGCGGAACGCGTCGCGGAAGCGGTCGTTCGCCCGCGTGGAGGCGATGTCGGTGCGCGCCACCGCGGCGTACCGGGCGACCGTGTCGGGCGCGGCGTCCAACTTCTCGGCGCACTCGACGATCGAATTCCCGGCCGCAGTCAGGCGCTTCAGGTCGGCGTACGCGAAGGGCGCGTCGCCGTCGCTCCCGTGTGCGTCGACCTCGCGGTCCGACTCGCGGACGAGGTGGAGGTCGAACCGCGCCTTCCGGACCGTCTCGGCGTCGACCCCGTCGGGGTCTATTTCGTCGTCACCCTCCTCCCGCTCGGCGAGCGCGTCGCGGATCGCGGTCGCGACCGCCGCGTCGTCCGCGCCGTCGAACCGGCCGCGGGCGACCAGCGCGTAGGCGGCGTCGTCGAGCGGCGTCGAGAAGCCGTACCGGTCGCGCATCGCGGCGACGAGGTCGCGGACCGCGTCGTCGACCGCCTCGTCGTCGCGGTCGACCAGGGTCCCGCGGTCCGCGTCCTGCCGCTCGGTGACCGATTCCGATCCGGTCGCGTCGACGAACAGGTCGCGGAGGTCGGCGGTCTTCTCGTCCATGGACGTGTGTTGTGTGGGCGCGGTAGAAAAGCCTCGCGTCGGCGCGGCGGCCACCTGGACCTCGACTCCGCCTCAAACCAACCCGCCGACGGTGAAGACCACGTAACAGCACGCCACCAGCACGCCCGAGTGGAGCAGCGCGGCGTACCGCCCGCGGGCCGCGGTGCCGGCGAACCAGCCGGACGCCAGCACGGTCGCCTGCGTGACGACGTACAGCCGGAAGCGCTCCAACTCGGGATACACCCCCTCCGGCTCCGTCACCGCCTCCGAGGCGGCGGCGATCTCCGCGAGCCGCGCGGCGTCGACGACCTGCGTGTTCACGACCGCGACGACGCCGGCGACGAGGACCGCCGCGGCCCAGCCGACGGCGATGTACGGCTGCATCGACGAGCGCAGGGCGCGCTGCTCGCTGTACAGCCGCCCGACCTCGATCCGGAGCGTCTCGAAGACGGCGTCGGCGTCGCTGCCGGCGTCCAGCGCGCCCGTGACGAGCCCGAGCGTCCGCGCGGCCAGCGGCGTGTCGACGCGGTCGACGAACCGCTCGATGGCGGCTCCCCGGACGTCGACAGCGGTCGACCCTCCCGCGGAGTCGCCCCTCGATCGAGCCGCCCCCTCGGGCGCGGTCGTCGACCGCAGCGCGAACGCGAGGTCGGCGACGTCGTCGTCTAAGACCCCGAGGTCGACGTCGCGCGCGACCGCCGCCACCGCGGCCTCGAGCGGGCGCCCCTGCGCGACGTGGCCAGAGACGGCGTGGACGAAGTCGGCCAGCTCGCGGTCCCTCGCGTCGTCGATCCGGGTGCGACGCGCGGCGACGAGCCCCACCGGGACCGCGAAGGCGGCGTAGCCGACGAGGGCGACGTTGACGAGCGTGTACCCCGCGAGCGCGAGCCAGATCGCGAGGGCGACGGTCGGGCCCGCCGCGACGGTCGCCGTGCTCGCGGGGTTGCGGCCGGCGGTGGCGAGGACGGCCCGCGGGCTCCCGGGGACCTCGTAGCTCGCGCGCTGGCTCGGCGGCCGGAGCGTGCCGACCGCGACCGCGGCCGCGAGCCCGAACGCGACGAGGAACGCCACCGCGCCGTAGAGGACGACGGCGCGGGTCGGCACCACGCCGACCGGCGTCGAGACCGGCGGGAGCAGCTCGGGGATGACGACCGACAGCGCGGTCGCGCCGATGACGAGGAGCGCCGGCAACACCAGCACGGCGACGAACAGCTCCGTGAGCAGTTCGAGGAACCGCCGCGCGCGCTTCCGGGCGCGGTCCTGACGGTGCGAGAGCATCCGACGCTCGGTCGCGAGGAACGCCGAGAGCGCCTCGTCGCCCGTCGCGGCGTGCTTCCGGAACTTGAGCAGGAACGGCGCGAGCAGCTCCCGGGAGGGCGTGTCCCGGGCGACCCGCCGGAGCCCCTCGTCCAGACTCCCGGCGAGCCGGGCGGCGTTGAGCGCCTTCCGCAGCGAGGTCGCGGTGCCGCCGTAGGCGTCGCCGTCGGCCGCCTTCCAGAGCATCGCCCGCGGCCCGTCGCTCCCCGAAGAGAGGAGTTCGAGGTAGCGCACCGCCCCCGGGAGCGTGCGCTCGATGTCCGTGCGGCGGGTCGCGACCACCCACCGCAGGTGGAGCCCGGCGGCCGCCACGGTCGCCCGCTTCGCGAGGAGTGCGGCCCCGAAGGCGACGAGCAGCGCGGCCCGGTCGGTGCGGAGCGGCCCGACCGACTCCGGCGTCGGAGCCGGCGCGGCCGTCGCGCCCGACGAGAGCAGCGCCGCGCCGAACCGCGCCTCCACCGCGGCCGCCACCGCCGGCGCCGCGCCCGCGGCGACGATCAGCGAGGGGACGAAGGCGGCGGCCGCGACGACCCACGAGAGGCCGTACGCCCGCGCGAGGTACGTCTCGAACCCGGTGTCGAGCGCGGTGCCGCGGTACCGCTTCCGGTCGGCGTCGTGCCGGCGGTCGCTCGCGTGGCGCGCGAACAGCGCGTAACAGACGCGGTCGACGACCGCCAGCCGGCCGCCGGTCGCGACGGCGCCGTCATCGACCGCGTCGTTCGCGCCTGGTCCGGGCGTGTCCGCCCCGACGGCGCTCGGACCGTCCACCTCCGTCCCTACTGCGCTCGCATTCTCCGCGCCTCTCCCGACCGCCTCGCTCGCCCGGCGCCGGCTCACGGCCGCCTCCGTTCCGCGGACTCGTCCCGATCCGCGCCGTCCCCGCGGTCCATCGTCCGGGCGGCTCGCTCGACGGTCGCCGCCTCGTCGGTCCGCAGGTCGGCGAGGAACTCGAAGAGCGCGTCCGGCTCGTCGACGCCGTCGCGCACGAGGTACTCCACGTACCGGCGCTTCGACGCGAACTCCTCGGCCACCGCCTCCCGGTCGCGGTCGGTCCGGCTCGCGATCCGGTCGAAGACCCGTACTCGGGGGTCGCCGCCGGGAGCGCCGCGCGCCCCGTCGTTCGCGGCGCTCGCGCTCGACGCCGCGCGGCTCGCGTCGGCGCCCGGCGCGCCGGGGAACCGGAACGTCCCGTCGCCGTCGCGCCACGCGACGGTGTTGTACCGGACGGACTCCCCGCCGGCCTCGACGATCCCCGCGCCGCCGCGCTTGGGGTCGCCGGTCGGGCTCCGCGTCGCCTCAGGGTCGAGGTCGTCGTACGCGGCCTCGGAGAGCGGCTCGATCGCCCGGGAGACGTAGCGGTCGCCGTCGACCTGCCGCGGGAAGACGACGAGGTCGACCCCCCGCAGCAGGCGCGCGGGCAGGTCGCGCTCTCGCAGGCGGTTCGCCAGCGCCTCGACGTCCTCCGCGTGCGTCGTCCCGATCACGCCGTGGCCGGTGTTCAGGCTCTCCGCGAAGGTCTCGAAGCTCTCCGGGGTGTTGATCTCGGCGATGACCTCGACGTCCGGGTTGAGGTAGTTGGCCTCGGTCATCAGCTCGGCCATTCCCACCGACTTGTAGGCGTCCTCGTGGTCGCGAGTGGTGAGCGAGACGCCGGTCTCGTGGGGGAGCCGGACCTCGCGCGACCCCTCGTCGACCGAGACGGGTCGGGCGTCGAAGGGGATGAACGGCGCGTGGGCGTTCAGCAGCGTCGTCTTCCCGACGCCGGTCGGCCCGGCGAAGAGGACCACCCCGCGGTGTTCGTACAGCAGCCACAGCAGCGTCACGAGGTCGACCGACAGCGTGCCGCGCTCGATCAGGTCGACCGGGGTGAGCGCGTCCGCGCGCTGCTTCCGGATCGAGACGTGCGGTCCGCCCTCGGAGATGGCCGGGAGCGCCACCGCACAGCGGATCGTCTGCGGCACGCCGTCGAGCTCGAGGTTCACCTTCGCCGAGGGCGTCGAGGCGTTGAGCTCCGTCCCGTCCCGGGCGGCGATCCCCGTGACGACGTCGACGAACGTCGTCTCGTCCTCGAACGCGAGGTTCGTCGGGATACGCGAGCCGACCGCGGGAGCGCCGTCCTCGGAGCCGCGCTCCTCCCCCGCCGCGCCCTCGAGGACGGAGGCGCGCGGGACGACCTTCACGCGCTCGCCGACGCGGTTCGCCTCCACGTCCTCGAGGTGCGGGTCGCGGATCGGCACCGTCAGGATCCCCTCGCCGACGAAGTCGCGTAACACGTAGTACGCGAGGTCGTCGAGGCGGTCGCGGGCGTACCGCGAGTCGACCGGCGGCGCGACGATCCCCCGGTCCGCGAGCGCGGCCCGCGCCCGGTGGACCGCGGCGTCGAGCCAGGCGCGGGTGTTGCGCGCGGTGAGCCGCCGCGACAGGAACCGGCGGGCGCGGGCGGCGACGAACGACTCGCGGTCCTCGATCACGTCGCTCACGGTCGTCTCCCAGATCCGCGACTTACACTCCTCGATGAGCGCCTCGTCGCCCGGGAGCAGGTCCGGCTCCAGCACGGCGTACTTCGTCTCGAACGCGTCCGAGCCGAGCAGCCGCTCGCGGTAGACGACCACCTCGACCCCGATCCCGGCGAATTCGACGGCGTACTGCGCGAGCCGCTCGGCGGCCACCCGCTCGACGTAGTCGGCGTCCGCGTCGATCCCGGTCTCCAGCGGCGCGAACGTCTCGGTATGGACGACCAACTCGCGGTCGTCGCCCACGTCGGCGACCGCGATCCGGTCGTCCAAGGCGATCGGGGTGAGCTCGCCGAGCAGCCGGAACTCCCGTAACGCGTGGTAGTTGATCCGGCGGCGCGCGGCCGGGCTCGCGTCGACCAGCCTGTCGATCGCCTCCCCGTACTTCGGCTCGAATCCCCGTTCGGCGCGCTCGACGACTCCGACCCGCGTGAGCGGGCGGCGGTGACGCACCGCGGAGAAGCGCTCGCGGACGCGGTCGAGCGCGCGCTCGTCGGCGACCGACAGCGGTGGCTCGCGGGCGTCGTAGCCGAACCGCCCGCCGTCGCGCTCGCGGACGGTGGCGACGACGCCGGGGGCCGCCTCGTACTGCGCGCGCACCTCCGGCGCGTACCACGCCTCGGGATCGTCCGGCGGGACCGGCGCGGGGACCGCACCGCTCGGGTCGTCGTCCGCCTCGTCGACGATCCGGAGGGTCGCTCCGTCGCTCACCGTCCGGGCCCTCCCGGCGTCCGGCGCGCGGCCCGTGCCTCCCGCCTCCGCGCGTCAACCGATCGGCTCGCCGCGCCCACCCGGCGACTCGACTCCCGTATCCGCCAGTTCCCCGCTCGCACGGGTCCGCTCGGGTTCCCAGTTCGACTGCGCGCCGCTCCCGGCGCTCCGACGGGCGGGGCGCCGGCGTCTCGTCTGCCCGCCATCGTTCGATCCGCGGGTGACGGACGGCCGAATTTAAGCGTTCTTTTCTCTCAGCGTCCTATCATTTCGAGGTTCGGAAACGTCTCCGAACCGCCGTCGCCGTCAGGTTCTTTTCCGTCTCGACCGGAGCGGTTCAATATGGCCGACACCATGCGAGCAGCGGTCGTTCCGGAGCCGGGAGCCGAGTTCGAACTGGTCGAGCGCGACGTGCCGGAGCCGGGCCCCGGGGAGGTCCGGGTCGCGGTCGAGGCGTGCGGGATCTGCCGCAGCGACGAGTTCGTCGTCGAGGGGGGCTACCCCGGCGTGGACTACCCGCGCGTGCCCGGCCACGAGATCGCCGGCACGGTCGACGCGGTCGGCGACGACGTCGACGCGTGGGAGGCAGGCGAACGCGTCGGCGCGGGCTGGCACGGCGGCCACTGTTTCACCTGCGAGCCGTGCCGCCGCGGGCAGTTCCTCCAGTGCGAGAACGCGGAGATCACCGGCCTGAGCTTCGACGGCGGCTACGCCGAGTACGCGACCGTCCCGGCCGAGGCGCTGGCGGCGATCCCCGACGCCCTCGACGCGGTCGACGCCGCGCCCCTGCTGTGCGCCGGGATCACCACGTACAACGCGCTGCGCAACTCCGACGCCCGCGCCGGCGACCTCGTCGCCGTCGTCGGCGTCGGCGGGCTCGGCCACCTCGCGGTCCAGTACGCGCACGCCGCGGGCTACGAGACGGTCGCGATCTCGCGCAGTCCCGACAAGGAGCCGCTCGCGCGGGAGCTCGGAGCCGACCACTTCGTGAACGCCACCGAGGCGGACCCGGCCGCGCGGCTCTCGGAGCTGGGCGGCGCGAGCGTCGTCCTCACGACCGCCCCCGCGAGCGACGCCATCGAGTCCGTCGTGGGCGGGCTCGGGATCGACGGCTCGGTGATCGTCACCGGCATCCCGGGCGAACCCGTGTCGGTCGACGCCCAGCAGCTGGTCGGCACGCGTGGGGCCGTCGAGGGGTGGGGATCGGGGCACGCCCGCGACTCGCAGGACACCCTCGAGTTCAGCGCGCTCCGCGACATCACTCCGGAGGTCGAGACGTACGCGCTCGAGGACGTAAGCGCAGCGTACGAGCGAATGGCCGACAACGCGGCGCGGTTCCGCGTCGTCTTGGAGCCGTAGTCGGCGCCCGGTTCGTCGGCCGCTCGGTTCTCTCCCCGTCGCTCGTTCAGTCGTCTCCTCAACCCTCAAGCGTCTCGCCGGTCGCTCAACCGTCCCGCCGGCCCCTCGTCCGCGGTCTCGTCGGCTCGCATTCGTTGTTTTTATCATACAGTTATCGCTCATATCAAACGGCGATGTCAGCAGACAAGCCCTCCACGGCCCTCACGTCGCGACAGCAGTTGGCTGTCGTCGTGCTGGCCGCGGCTCTGGTCGGCGCCGTGCTCGCTCCGAGCGTGTACGCGGCGACCAACGAACCCAGTGATACCGTCGCTGTCGTCGAGATCGAGGGCCCCGTCACCACGGCCCTCGCCGACGACGTCGAGAGCGAACTCGCGGACGTCCGCGCCAACGACTCCGTCGGCGCGGTCGTCCTCAAGCTGGACACGCCCGGCGGCGCACCCGTCGCCTCCGAGCGGATGTACAAGGCGGTCCAGCGGACGAGCGAGGACATGACCGTCATCGCGAGCGTCCAGTCGATCAGTGCCTCGGGCGGCTACTACGCGATGGCGCCCGCGGACGAGATCTACGTGCTGCCGACGTCGACGGTCGGCAGCATCGGGCTGAACGCCCCCGCGCCCCGGACGACGTCGACGCCCCTCGGTCCGAGCGGCCCGGACAAGGCCGGGAGCAACCCGACGCAGACGTGGGCCGCACAGCAGACGCTCGCGGACACCTTCGTCGACGCGATGATGGCGGAGCGCGGCGAGGAGTTCCAGATGCCCCGCGAGGAGGTCGCGAAGGCGCAGGTCTACCTCGGCACCGAGGCCGTCCAGAACGGCTTCGCCGACGAGATCGGCTCGCTCAACGAGGCGATCCACGCCGCGGCCACCGCGGAGGAGCTCGGCGAGTACACCGTCGACACCCGCGAGACCGGCGGCCTCTCCGGGCTCCCCTTCCTCGTCCGGACCGACACGCAGGTCGTCGCGATCTACGCGAACAACCCCGGCTACGCGGACGTCGAGCCGATGGGGCTCACCTACGTCCACTGGCCGGCCGTCCCGCACGTCGACACGATCGAGCGGTTCTCGGAGACCGACCTCCGGACCGGCGACCCGACGCAGCCCGGCGGCGCGACGGGCAACGCGACCGGGCGGCTCGCAGGGGGTGTCGGCGCGTGAGCCGACTCCCGACGCTCGCGGCGGCGTTCGTCGTGACGCTCGCCGCGGTCACCGGCGGCGCGGCGCTCACCGGTTACGTGACCGCCGACGGCGCGGCGCCTGCCCCGGAGATCCAGAACGACCACTACCAGAACCCCGACCTGATCGCGAACGACACGCCCGGGCAGGCGACGGTCGAGATGGACGCCACGGCGCGCTCCCAGACCGTCCTCGTCGACCCCGGCGTGGAGCCGACGAGCCCGGGCGGGGCGTTCCCCCTCGCCATCCTCGGGCTCGGCGGGAGCAGCGTCGCCGACCGCGACATCCGGCCGCTGGCGAACGCGCTCATCGAGAACGGTCACGAGGTCGGCGTGTACGTCCCCGACCCGGACCGGCAACGGCGCCCCGCGCCGCCCGGCGCGGACCCGCCGACGCAGCTCGGCGAGCGGCTCGCCGAGGCCGACGCGTTCGTGACGTTCCGGACCGACTACGAGCCGGACGAGCTCGACGCGATCGAGTCGTTCGTCGACTCCGGCGGCCACGTCGTGCTCGCGACCGAGCCCGACGCGGCGTACTCGGAGCCGGGCGCGGCGTCGCTCGACGCGACGCTCGGCGTCACGACCGAGTCCGGCTACGTGTACAACATGGAGGAGAACGACCTGAACTACCAGCGCGTCTACGCCGAGCCGACCGGCGAGACGCTCCTCACCGAGGGGGTCGACCGGGCGATGTTCCCGTCCGCGACGCCCGTCGGCACGACCGCGACCGGCAGCGACGTGCTGCGGCCGATCGCGGGCAGCGAGCTCTCGACGACGCGCGCGTCGACGGAGGCCCCGCTCGTGGTCCGCGACGACGACGTCGTCGCGATCGGCGACAGCGACTTCCTGTCGCCGGACAACGCCAGGCGCGCCGACAACGACGCGCTGATCGGCAACCTCGCCGACTTCCTCGTGACGAACGACCGGACGCCGCCCGGCTCCGGCGGGGCGTCGGGACCGACGGGGCCGCCGGGCCCCGGTCAGCCGCCCGCGAACGGAACGGCCGGCTGATCGGGCGGTCGATTCTCGCCCGAACGGGTTCCGTCACCCACTCATTTTTGCCGCGCGCGCCGGAAGCGGATAGCATGCGCGCTGCCGTGTTCAACGCTCCCGGCGAGATCGGCGTCGAAGAGCGACCCCGACCCGAGATCGAGGCACCGACCGACGCGATCGTCCGCGTCACCCACACCGCGGTCTGCGGCTCCGACCTGTGGTTCTACCGCGGCGACAGCGACCGCGACCCCGGCTCGCCGGTCGGCCACGAGCCGATGGGGATCGTCGAGGCGGTCGGCGACGACGTCACCTCCGTCGCCCCGGGCGACCGGGTGCTCGCGCCCTTCGCCATCTCCTGTGGCGAGTGCGAGTTCTGCCGGAAGGGGCTCCACACCTCCTGCGAGAACGGCGACTCGTGGGGCGGCGACAACGGCGGCGGCCAGGGCGAGTTCGTCCGGTCGACCCACGCCGACGGGACGCTCGTGCGCGTGCCCGACCGCCACGCCGACGACGAGGACACGCTCCGCTCGCTGCTCCCCCTGACCGACGTGATGGGGACCGGCCACCACGCGGCCGTCAGCGCGGGCGTCGAGGAGGGCTCCACCGTGGCCGTCATCGGCGACGGCGCGGTCGGACTCTGCGGCGTCCTCGCCGCCCGGCGGCTCGGCGCGGAGCGCATCGTCGCCGTCGGCCACCACGAGGACCGGCTCGAACTCGCCGAGGAGTTCGGCGCGACCGAGACCGTCTCCGAGCGCGGCGAGGCCGCCGTCGAGCGGATTCGCGAACTCACGTACGGCGGGCCGAACCACGTGATGGAGTGCGTCGGCGCCGCGAGCGCGATGAACACCGCGATCGACGCCGTCCGTCCCGGCGGCACGATCGGCTACGTCGGCGTCCCCTACGGCGTCGAGGAGGAGGGGCTCGACGTGTTCGGCATGTTCGGGCAGAACGTGACGCTCGCGGGCGGGGTCGCCCCCGTCCGCGCGTACGCCGAGGAGCTGATGGACGACGTGCTCCAGGGAACCCTCGACCCCGCGCCCATCTTCACCGAGACGGTCGGCCTCGACGACGTCGACGAGGGGTACCGCATGATGGACGAGCGCGAGGCGATCAAGGTACTGGTCAAACCGCACGCCGACGCGTAATCGCCCGCGAGAACCGCTCTCCGCTTCGATTCGGCGTAAGGTTTACGTGTGGCTAACCCTTGCTATTCGTTGTCATGTGCCATCATTACGACGAGGCGATGACCTGGGAGGAGGTCCAGGCGCGTCACCGGTCCGAGGAGGCGGACGAACTCGACGACTCCCCCGACGTCGACGCGGTCGACGAGCCGGCGGGCGAGGCGGAGGAGACCGAGCCCCCGGCGGAGCCGCGCGCCCCGGCCGACGACTGACGCGGTCGGGCACGACCCCGCCTCGAACCCCGACGTT
>NZ_CAKZRO010000092.1 GCF_937146585.1 uncultured Halorubrum sp.
GGGGGAGCCGGTGGCGACCACGAGCGCCCCGGCGAGGTCGGCCCCGACGACCGGGAGCCGGGACAACACGTCGAGCTCGCCCGGCTGAAGCAGGCCGACGCCGATCGTCAGCCAGAACAGCACCTGGTACGGGTTCGTCAGGGCGAGCACCAGCGCCTTGCGGAACCCCTTCCCCTCCGCCGCGATGGTCTCCTCCCCGGACGTCGGGCGGAACGACGCCCGCGCGCCCTGCGCCGCGCCGACGGCGAAGTACAGCATGAGGACGCCGCCGACCGCGACCATGACGCCCTGTAACAGCGGGAACGACTCCACGACCGCGACGACCCCGACGTACGCGAGGACGAAGAAGATCGCGTCGGCGGTCGCCGCGCCGAGCCCGGCGCGGAAGCCGGCGAAGCGACCGCGGAGGACGGCCTCCTCGGCGATCACCGCGTTCATCGGACCGGGCGGCGCGGCGAGCGCCAGTCCGAAGACGACGCCCGCCCCGAGCGTGACGAGGGTACTCACACCGCCCGCAACGCCCGGTTTCGTGAAAAACCCCGCGACAGCAGCGCGCTCGGGAGTGGCCGCTTCCGGACGCCGCGACCGGGATCCGGACACCGAGCGCCAGATCCGCACACGCCCGGCGCGCAAGGGGCGACGGCCCGCGGGCGGGGACCGGCGAGCACGGCGGAGCGAGCGCGTCCGACCCGGGACGCTCCCGGGCTACACGTCTTGGAGTTCCGCCTCGCGCAGCGCCTCGTTGAGGTCCTCGCGGACGCGCTCGCCGGTCTCGCGGTCCATCGCCGTGGTGACGATCCGGTTCTCCTGAACGCTGGAGCCGTCCCGCAGGAGCAGCCGGACGTTGCCGTTGGTCCCCGCCCGCGTCGCCTTCGCGCGGAGGCCGGTCCGCGACCCCGTCCCGCCGGCGTCGATGGGCCCGGGGACGATCTTCTTGACGTGCGGGTGCTCCGCGACCGTCTGGACGGCCTTCCGACCCTTGCGGTCGCCGATGAGCGTCGAGTGCGACCCGCCGATCTTCTCGCGGGGCGGGGTCTCGACCACCGCCAGCGACCGGTCGCCCCGGCGGTCGAGGACCCACTGAACGACCGGGCTCGCGTCCGCTCCGTCGTCGTCGGGAGCGCCGTCCGTCGCCGCGTCGCCGTTCCCTCCGGACGCGCCTCCGCTTCCGGTCGCGCCGCCGTCGGGGACGCGGTAGAACTCGTGGTGGAGCTGCGCGCGCGTCTCGCGGAGGGGTTCGCGCTCGCCGGCGGCGTAGACGGTCTCCGGGCGCTTCCGCCGGATCTCGTCGGCGACGCGCCCCGCGAAGTTCCGCAGCTGGACCTCGGTCAGCCGCTCGGCGTCCTCCGGCCGCGTGGTGATCGTCGTCTCGCCGACGACGGCGTCCTCGTCCAGCATCGTCAGCCGCGCGCGGTCGGCGTCGAACTCGGCCACGACCGCGTCCGCGTTGGCGGTGTTACAGGTCAGACAGTAGTCCCCCGGCTTCTGTAACGGGGTCCCACACCGCCGGCAGTTCATACCGATCGAACGGTCGTGGAAGATAAAAGGGCGTCCGTTCGCCGCCCGTTTCGGACCCCTCCGGCGACTCGCCCGGAGTTCCCCGCCGATCCGGAGCGACACCTTATAATCCTCCCCGGCCCCCGTACCGGACATGGACGGAGACCGACGCCGCGACGCCGAGGCCGGCTCCGAGGCGGACGTCGGCGACGGGGAGTCCGGCGAGGACCTGGCCGGCACGCTCGGGGCCGTCGAAGACCGACTGACGCGGCTGGTCCGCGACGGTCGGCTCAACGCGGTCGCCGCGTGGGCGATGATCGCGGTCCTGGCCGGCGTCCTCGTCGAGAGCGCGATCGACTACGACGTGCTGTCGGCGGCCATCGCCGTCGGGCTCGGCGCGGTCGTGCTCGCGCCGACCGCGGCGGCCCGGGACTGGCGGGCGATGCTCCCGGCCGAGCTGGTCGGCCTCTCGCTGCTCCCGATCCTCGTGCGCGCGCTCTCGGGCGGCGAGTTGGGGACGTTCGCGACGTACGTCGCCATCGCGGCGCTGGCGCTCGTTATCGCCGTCGACCTCCACATGTTCACGACGCTGCGCCTCACCCACTGGTTCGCGGTCGCCTTCGTCGTGATGGCGACGCTGGCGACGGCGGCTGTGTGGACGGTGCTGCGCTGGAACCTCGACCAGCGGGCCGGCACTGCGTACCTGACGACGAACGACGCGCTGATGGTCGAGTGGATGTACGTCACGCTGGCCGGGCTCGCGGCCGGACTCCTCTTCGACGGCTACTTCCGGGGGCGGGGACGCCGCCTGCGTCGGGTCATCCGCCGGGTGGTGCGGCGATGACGCTGCTCCCGCGGCCGTCGCTCGCGTCGCAGCGCCGGCTCACGGGCGCGATGCAGGTGCTCCTCGTCGCCATCGTCATCTACGGGTACCTCGCGGGCGAGCAGAAGGCGATCAGCAACGGGATCATCGCGCTCCTCGTCACGCTGGTCCCGGCGACGCTCGAACGCCGGTACGACCTCCCGCTCGACCCGTGGCTCGCCCTGTGGATCACGACGGCCGTGTTCCTCCACACGGTCGGGTCGGCCGGATTCTACGCCCGCGTCGAGTGGTGGGACCACATGACCCACGCGCTGTCGGCCTCGCTGGTCGCCGCGGTCGGGTACACGACGCTCCGGGCGGTCGACCTCCACAGCGACGGGATCCGGATCCCGTCGCGGTTCGCGTTCGTCTTCATCGTGCTCATCGTCCTCGCGTTCGGCGTGCTCTGGGAGCTGTTCGAGTTCGGCTTAGACATCGTCGCGACCGAGACGGGCATCGACATGCCGCTCGCGCAGCACGGGCTCGACGACACCGTGCTCGACCTGATGTACAACACCGCGGGCGCGGTGCTCGTGGGGCTCTTCGGACAGGCGCACCTCACGGGCGTCGCGGAGTTAGTGCGGGACCGACTGCTGCGGAGCGCGGCCGAGTAAGGTCGGGGCGCGCCGGAGTCGGAGCGCTCAGTCCAGACAGGCCGCCACGACCCGCAGCGCGGTCTCGCCCCGCACCTCGTTCGCGAGCAGCGGGACCCGCTTCACCTCGCGGGCGCGGAACAGGTCGGTCGCCTCCCGGAGCGCGTTCTGTTGGACCTCCCACCGGCGCGCGCAGAACTCGCAGGTGTCGGGGTTCGGCTCGACCACCCAGTCGGGGTCGATCCCGGCCGCTCCGTCGCCGGTCACGTCGCCGACGCCCTCCATCACCCGGTTGACGACGAGCGTGTTCACCGGGATGCCGAACTCGTCGAGCCGCGCGACGAGCCGCTCGGACTCCACGACGCTCATCTCCTCAGGGATCATCACGACGCGGAAGTCGGTCTTCGCCGGGTCACGCAGGACCGCGCGGAGCCGCTCGATGCGCTCGCGCAGTTCCTCGAGGTCGGCCGAGGGGTCGGGGTCGTCGTCGCCGCCGCCGAACATCCCCTTGATCCCGTCCATCATCCCGGAGAAGCGCTGCCGGAGTTTCATCACGCGGCCGAGCATCGAGTCCATGATCTCCGGCAGCTGGAGCAGGCGGAGCGTGTGGCCGGTCGGCGCGGTGTCGACGACGACGCGGTCGAACCGCGGGTCGTCGAGGTACTCCAGCAGCTGGCGCATCGCCGCGGCCTCGTCCGCGCCGGGCATCGTGCCGCCGAGGAGGCCGCCGAGCCCCTCTCCGTCCTCGCCCTCGGCGCCGCCCATCGGTCCATCGCCCCCCATCCCGCCCATCGCGTCGCCCATCTCGCCGAGGCCGCCGAGCGGGTCGCCGTCCGCCCCGAACATCCCCTCGTCGACCGCGGCGTCGGGGTCGATCTCGGCGGCGTACAGGGGCACGTCCTCGCGGATCCGCGCCGGCTCGGCCGGGATCTCGGTCTCGTAGGTGTCGGACAGCGAGTGGGCCGGGTCGGTCGAGACGACGAGCGTCCGGACGCCGCCCGCGGCCGAGGCGAGCCCCGTCGCGGCCGCCATCGTCGTCTTCCCGACGCCGCCTTTCCCGCCGTACAGCACGTAGTCGGGCGCGTCGACGCCAGCCGGGAGGTCGGCGAGATCGTCGTCGACGGT
>NZ_CAKZRO010000093.1 GCF_937146585.1 uncultured Halorubrum sp.
ACCGCGACGAGATCCTCCTCGGCGAGGACCTCCCGCTGAAGTACCAGGCGTACACGCCGAACTTCCGGCAGGAGGCCGGCGAACACGGCACCGAGACGCGCGGCATCGTCCGCGTCCACCAGTTCAACAAGGTCGAGATGGTGAACTTCGTGCGGCCCGAGGAGAGCGACGAGCGCTTCGAGGGGCTCGTCGACGAGGCCGAGGAGGTGCTGCGCCGCCTCGAACTGCCTTACCGCATCCTCGAGATGTGTACCGGCGACCTCGGCTTCACGCAGGCGAAGAAGTACGACGTGGAGGTGTGGGCGCCCGGCGACGACATGGAAGAGGGGCCCGACCTGGGCGGCCGCTGGCTGGAGGTCTCCTCCGTCTCGAACTTCGAGGACTTCCAGGCGCGCCGCGCCGGGATTCGGTACCGCGAGGAGCACCACGAGTCGGCGGAGTACCTCCACACGCTCAACGGCTCGGGGCTCGCGGTCCCGCGGATCGTCGTCGCCATCCTGGAGTACTACCAGAACGACGACGGCACCGTCACCGTCCCCGAGGCGCTGCGACCGTACATGGGCGGCACGGAGGTCATCGAGGGCCACGACGCCGTCGGCGAGTCGAAGCTCGGCGGGGAGTAGTACCAGTTCGCGTCCGAATAGGACGGATTCGAAGGCGGTCTGCGCCTCCGGTATCGAACGTTCGAAACGCATCGGTACCACACCGACGAAGCGAAGACTCGACGTCGGTCGCCGATTCGAGTCTCTATACCCCTGCTAATTCGTCCGCAACCGCCTCTCCGTCGTCAAGCAGTTTCTCCGAGGCACGAGCCGCTTCTGCGTCCGGCTGGCCGATCGATGCGGCGAGTGCGTCGAATCCGAGGACGTCGTCGAAATAGAGGTCGACGACAATCTCGTACGCGCGCTCTTCTTTTCTCATCTCGTTTGATTACCGCCGAGGCGTGTTCGCATGTCTCATCTGCGGACCTATGACCGGGTCCAAAACGGTCCGACCGCCGCTACTGGTTCTCCAGGGCGTCGAGGATGCACGCGGCGGCGACGACCGCCTCCTTCGGCACGTCGCTCGCGTCGTCGACGGTGACCGTGTAGGCGTCGCGCATCGAGAACTGCCCCTCGATGTCGCCGACGTGGCCGCCGTCGGCGTCGAATATCTCGTACTTGTTCGGGATCAGGTTCGCGGCGCCGACGAGGTGGCGGAGCCCCGAGAGGAGCTTGTTCTTCGACTTGATCGTCGCCAGCGCCTCTCCCGTCTCGGGGTCGCGGACCGTCCAGTTCTCGACGAACAGCGAGTAGTCCTCGTCCAAGACGACCACCTCCTCGCCGGTGCCGGCGTCGACGATGGCGTAGTTGCCGCCGACGTCGATAATGCCGCCCGCCTTCACCGAGAAGGCGTCCTCGTCGTCGCCGGTGACGAACGGGAACTCCTCTTTCAGCTTGAACATCTTCTGTTTCCCGCGGAGGACGACGTCGCCGGCGCTGTCGCGGACGGCGTACTTGTTCCGGACCAGCGACTGTTTCACCTCGTAGCGGTCGTCGCTGAGGTCGACGGTCGAGATGTCGTACGCGCCGGGTTCGGACTCGGACTCGGAGGGCAGCGGCATGTGCGCGACGACGGCGAGCGGTCAAAAAAGGCTTCTGTTCGATCTACGGCGGTCTCAGGGCGTTAGCCGGTCGACCGAGAGCCACGCCACGTCGGCGTCGACGGACGCGTCGTCGGCGTCGTCGGCGGGGTGGTCGTCGCCGACCGCGGTCAGCGCGAACACCATCTCCTTGCGGACGCCGCCCGCGAGCCGCACGTCGAGCGACAGTTCGCGGGGCGAAAAGCGGTGGTCCTCCGCGACGACGCGCACGAGGTGTTCGGAGTGCGGGAGGTCCTCGACCGTCTCCACGTCGAGGTAGGTCCGGAAGTCGGCGCCGAACTTGAACCCGGTCTTCGGCACGGCGTCGGCGCCGCGGAGGCGCCGGTAGACCGCGAGCCGTCGGTCGAAGCGATCGCCCTCCACGTCGCGGCCGCGAGCGACGATCCGGGCGGCGGCGTCGGTCGTCGCCTCGCTCCCCCCGCGCTTCCCCGAAGCGTCGGCGCCGGCGTCACCGACCGACGCCGACAGCGACAGCCGACCGTCGGCGGCCAGCGACGCGGCCTCGACGAGCGAGAGCTGGAGCGCGCCCTCGACGTCGGCGGCTCGACCGGTAAGCGGTCGGCCGTAGAAGCCGCGCTCGTAGAGCCCCTCGGGGGCGTCCCAGACGACGACGCGGTCGGCGAGGAGGACCCCCGCCAGCGAGCCCGGCGGTTCGTAGTCGGTCGCCCCGTCGATGCGGCCGTCGTCGGCTGCGAAGTAGGTGATGTCGGACTCCTCGTCGACGACCGCGAGCGTCCGCCCGGCGAGCCCGCTCGCCGCGATCGACTCGCGCTCGCCGACGACCTGGATCGGGTACTTCACCTTCCCCGTGTCGGGCGTCTGGCCGCGCTCGTAGGCGACGAAGTCGACCGCGTCGCTCGGCGCGTCGCTCCCGCCGGGCCACGGCTCGCGGGCGGGCGAGAGGTAGAAGCCGCGGTCGCGGAGGTCCGAGTAGACGAGGAACCGCACCGCGAAGCGGTCGGCGGCGGCCGCGCTGGCGACGAAGAAGCGCTCGAAGCCGACGGGGTCGTCCGGCGCGTCGGCGGCGTCGCCCTCGAGCTCGATCCCGGAGAGGTCGCCGCGGAACAGCAGGTGCGCGGCCTCGACCCGCGAGAGCGCGATCTCGTCGCCGTCGAGCGGTCGCCCGTACCCCCGGGCGTCGTAGAAGCGCTGGCGGGCGTCCCCGCCGACGCGGACCGCGTCGCCCCGCAGGTGTCCGGTCGGTTGCATACCAGTCACCGCGGCCGGCCGAGGGAAGGGGGTTGCGGTCGGTACTGGTGAGATCACGGTAAATCGGACCGAGAAGGAAGCTATCAATCAACGTGAGCGAGCGGCGTTGCTGTCGGCCGTTTATAACTGATCGACAGCGGATCGACGGTGGCCGCCTCCAAAGCCCCAGCCGGGAGGGCGGCGCACACTCGTTGCGCTCCTCGCTCGGCCACTCACTCCGTTCGTTCCCTCGCTGCGGTGCTTACGTCGTCTGCGCCGCCCTCCCGGCTGCCCCTTTGAGTCCATCCACAGCACCGCACAGCACCTCACACCTCCCCAGCCTCGTCGCTCGTTCGGGGCTCCCTTCGGTCGCCCACTCCGCTCGCGACTCCCTCGCGCGTGCTCCTCGCGGCCGCCGGGGGCGGCCGCTCGCAGGCACGCGCCGCCGCACTACCGTTTATAAGCAGTCGCCGCTCCCCCTCACGCCCGTTTTGGATCCCTTTCTACGGGCGGGAACCGACTCTCGACGACGCCGGACAAGCGTAAAGAGCCGCGGGCGAGAACGAGAGGTATGAACGACACCGCAGGGCTCCGGCTCACGGTGCGTGCCGCCGAGAAGCGGGACGCGGGCCGGGGCATCGCCAGGCTCCCCGAGTCGGCCCGCAAGCGGCTCGCCCTCCTCAGCGGCGACACGGTCGAGGTGCGCGGCGAGCGCACCGCCGTCGCGAAGGTGTGGCCGGGCGGTCCCGACGCCGCCGACGGCTCCGTCCTCATCGACGCGGACACCCGCGCGAACGCCGGCGTGAAGGTCGGCGACACCGTGACGATCGCGCCCGTCGACGTCGCGGACGCCGACCGCGTGACGATCGCCGCGCCCGGCCGCCTCGCCGAGGTCGACGTGAGCCGCGAGGTCGTCGAGCGCGCGCTCTCCCGCGAGCTCCGCGACCGCCCCGTCACCGAGGGCGAGGCCGTCCACGTCGAGCGGCTGGGCGGCCTCCGCTTCGTCGTCGCGCGGACCGCTCCCGCGGGGACCGTGCGGATCACCGCGTCGACGGACGTCTCGGTCGAGTACGAGGGCGATTCGGGGTCCGGGAGCGACGGCGTCGACGCGCGAACGGGGACCGGCGGCGACCGACCCGACGCGCCGACCGACTCGCGGAGCGCCCCGCCCGGGAGCGACGCTCGCCCGGAGGGCGGCGACGCCTCGCCCGCCGAGCACACCGCGGGCGCGACCTACGAGGACATCGGCGGGCTAGACGAGGAGCTTGAGCTCGTCCGGGAGACGATCGAGCTCCCGCTCTCGGAGCCGGAGGTGTTCACCCGGCTCGGGATCGACCCGCCGAAGGGAGTCCTCCTCCACGGCCCGCCGGGGACGGGGAAGACCCTCATCGCGCGCGCCGTCGCCAACGAGGTCGACGCGACGTTCGTCACCGTCGACGGCCCGGAGATCATGTCGAAGTACAAAGGCGAGAGCGAGGAGAAGCTCCGCGAGAAGTTCCGCGAGGCTCGCGACGCCTCCCCGGCGATCGTCTTCTTCGACGAGATCGACTCGATCGCGGGCAAGCGCGACGACGGCGGCGACGTCGAGAACCGCGTCGTCGGGCAGCTGCTCTCGCTGATGGACGGGCTCGACGCCCGGGGCGACGTGATCGTCATCGGCGCGACGAACCGCGTCGACACCATCGACCCGGCGCTGCGGCGGGGCGGGCGGTTCGACCGCGAGATCGAGATCGGCGTGCCCGGCGAGTCCGGGCGGCGACAGATCCTCGACGTCCACACGCGCCGGATGCCCCTCGCGGACGACGTCGACCTCGACCGGATCGCGGGCCGGACGCACGGGTTCGTCGGGGCCGACATCGAGGGGCTCGCGCAGGAGGCGGCGATGACCGCCCTCCGGCGCGCCCGCGAGACCGACGGGCGCGCGCTGAACGACGTGACGGTCGGGAAGACCGACTTCGAGGCCGCGCACGCGAACGTCGAGCCGAGCGCGATGCGCGAGTACGTCGCCGAGCAGCCGACCACCGAGTTCGCCGACGTCGGCGGCCTCGACGACGCGAAAGACGAGCTCGAGCGCGCCGTGACGTGGCCGCTGTCGTACGGGCCGCTGTTCGACGCCGCGGGCGCGGACCCCCCGACCGGCGTCCTGCTGTACGGCCCGCCGGGGACCGGGAAGACGCTGCTCGCGCGCGCCATCGCCGGCGAGAGCGGCGTGAACTTCATCCAGGTCGCCGGGCCGGAGCTCCTCGACCGCTACGTCGGGGAGTCGGAGAAGGCGGTCCGCGAGCTGTTCGACCGCGCGCGGCAGGCGGCGCCCGCGATCGTCTTCTTCGACGAGATCGACGCCGTCGCGACGGACCGCGACGCGGCCGGCGGCGACGGCTCCGGCGTGAGCGAGCGCGTCGTCTCCCAGCTCCTGACGGAGCTCGACCGCGCCAGCGACAACCCGAACCTCGTCGTCCTCGCGGCGACGAACCGACGGGACGCCCTCGACCCGGCGCTGCTCCGGCCCGGTCGCCTGGAGACGCACGTCGAGGTGCCGGAGCCGGACCGCGAGGCGCGCCGCAAGATCCTGGAGGTCCACACCCGCGGGAAGCCTCTCACGGACGAGGTCGACTTAGAGCGCGTCGCCGACGAGACCGAGGGCTACTCCGGCGCGGAGATCGCCTCGCTCTCGCGGGCGGCGGCGATGCGTGCCATCGAGCGCGTCGCCGACGAGCACGGCGAGGCCGCCAACGACCACGCCGACGAGGTCGGGATCACCGGCGAGGACTTCGACGCGGCGCTCGAGTCCGTCCGGCCTCAGACCCCCTGAAAGCGCCGTGGTCGCGTGGTTCGGCGTCTCTCCCGCCGACTCGTCTTCGGCTAGTCGTCTCCGCTCGACTCGGCGGCCGCGCCGTCATCCGTCTCCTTCCCGTCCACCTCTCTGCGCTCTGCCTCGTCGCTCCCCGCCTCCCCGTCGTCGGACTCGCCGTGGTCGTGCCCGCCGTGCGCGCCGGCGTCTCCGAGCGCGCCGGGACCGAACTCGTCGACCGGGGTGACGCTGTAATCGACCGTGAGCGTGTCCTTCGTCGCGCGGACCTTGCCCACGAACGTCGATATCTCCGCGAGCTCCCCCTCCAGCACGAACAGCTCCATACAGTACTGCGAGCCGACGTGGCTGTGGAAGTTCGAGGCGACGATCCCCTCGTCCTCGTGGCGCAGGCGCATCATCCGCTCCTCGACGTTCGTCGTCTCGTAGTTGAAGAGCACCGTCACGACGGCCATGAGGTCGCGGTCCTCGAGCTTCGCGTCCTCGAACTCGCCGAGGAGGTTCCGGGAGGCCTCGCGGACGACCTCGCTGCGGCCGGTGTACCCGTGTTCGTCGGAGAAGTTGTCGATGCGCTCTAGCAGCTCCTCCGGCATGGACACGCTGACGACTGTCATGTATTAAATCATGCCGCGGAAGTTGTTAATCCTTGAGGTCCGGGCCGTCACGTTCCGCTTCCCGTTCTGTCCGGTCGCCGCCTCCTCCGGTCCTCTCGCTGTCACCGCCTCCTTCGATCCGGTCGCCGAGCCACGCGTAGTGGTCGAGCAGAGCCGTCTCGCCCGCGTCGGTGAGCGCGTACACGTCGGCGATGCCCTCGGTCCGGCGATCGAGGTACCCGGACTCGACGAGCGCCGAGAGGGTCCCGTAGAAGGAGCCGGGGTCGATCCGCTCGTCGTAGTGCGACTCGAGCCGGCTCTTCAGCGACTGCGCGCGCAGCTCGCCGCGGTCGTACAGCAGCGCGCAGAGGTCGCGGCGGCGGCCGCTGTGGAACCACTTCGTCATGGCTCTCCGATCGCGCCGCGGCCGGATAAATCGCTCACGACGCGTCGCCGGGACCGGGGCGTCCCTCGCCGCCGCCGCGCCGGTCGGCGACGCCCCGGGCGCCGCCGTCGATCAGTTCGTCGAGGCGGCTCACGCGCCGGTCGCCGAGGACGCAGCGGCCGCGCTCGTCGTGGCCGACGCGCTCGACGTGGACCGCGTCGAGGCCGGCGTTCCAAGCGGCCGCCACGTCGCTCTCGCCGTCGCCGACGTAGTAGCCGCGGCCGCGGCCCGGGTCGACGCCGAGCGCCTCCATCGCGACCTCGATCGGGTCGGGGGCCGGCTTCCACCCCGTCTCGTCGGTACAGCAGACGACCGCGTCGAAGCGCCCGCCGAGGTCGAGCCGGTCGAGGACGGGGTCGGCGAGGAACTCCTGACAGTGGGTGACGAGGCCGGTCGGGCCGCCGACCTCGTTCACGCGGTCGAGCAGCCGCGCGGCGTCGTCGTGGAGGTACGTCGCCTCCGCGCGGGCGGCCGGGTCCTCGACCGCGTGGAACGCCGGCCAGAACGCGTCGGGGTCGACGCCGATCCCGCGGAGCGTCTCGGCCCGCGAGCCGCCGAGCCCGTGCCAGAGGACCCGCGCCTCTCGGTCGGAGAACTCCCGGCCGAGCCGGTCGCCGACGCGGTCGAACACCGTCCGGGTGTACTCCCACTCGGCGTCGACGAGCGTCCCGTCGAGGTCGAACAGGTGAAAGTCGTAGTCGGCGACGGCCATGGATCCACCTCTACGCCGGTGGCCGACAAGTGCGTTGTGGGTCCGCGGGACCGCGACCCACACCGGCGGGAGCCGCCCGGTCGCCGGACGCCGCGCGCTCGCTCAGCCCCGGACGTGGACCGACGACCCGAGGTACTTGCGGAGGACCTCGTCGACGGACTCGGCGTTGAACGGGGCGAGGTCCGCGGCGATCGCGTCCGTCAGCGCGTCGCGGTAGCCCTCGTCGGTGCGGAGCTCCCGGAAGTCGGCGGCGACCACCTCGACGCCCGGGGCCGACGCGACCCCCAGCCGCTCCGCGGCCAGGCGGCGGAAGGACGGCTCGTCGCCGATCTCGCCGCGCCACAGCCGGTCGCGGAAGAAGAGCCACCCGTCCGTTCCGGGCTCGGGCGCGGTGATCTCCATCGTCGTCTCGAACCGGTCCGGGTCGACGGACGCGTCCGCCGGGTCGAGTCCGACGGCGACGCGGAAGACGTAGGCGGCCTCCATGCCCCTGGGTTCGGCCGATCGATCCATAAACGTATACCGCTCGGCGTCGTGTGCCCCGAGCATGTGGCAGCGACTCCGCGGCCTCGCCGGTCGCGCGTACCGGCGACACCTCCGCCGCGAGATCGACGACGTCCCCGACCACGTCGCCGTCATCCAGGACGGGAACCGCCGGTACGCCCGCGAGCGCGGCGACGACGCCCCCGACGGCCACCGCGCCGGGGCGGACACAACCGAGCGCGTCCTGGACTGGTGCGCCGACCTCGGCGTCTCGGAGCTCACCCTCTACGCCTTCTCCACGGAGAACTTCGAGCGCCCGGACGAGGAGCTAGAGCCCCTCTTCGACCTGCTGGAGCACAAGCTGCGCGAGTTCGCCGACGCCGACCGCGTCCACGAACAGGGCGTCCGCGTCCGCGCAATCGGCGACGTGCCCAGACTCCCGCCGCGGGTCCGCGACGCGGTCGACTACGCGGAGCGGCGGACCGCGGGTAACGACCGGTTCACGCTCAACGTCGCGCTGGCGTACGGCGGCCGGACCGAGCTGCTCGACGCCGCGCGCGCCATCGCCCGCGACGTCGACGCCGGCGAGATGGCGCCCGAGGACGTCGACGTCGAGGCCGTCGAGTCCCGGCTGTACGACCGGCCGATCCGCGACGTGGACCTGATCGTCCGCACCGGCGGCGACGAGCGCACCTCGAACTTCCTCCCGTGGCACGCGAACGGGAACGAGGCCGCGGTCTACTTCTGTGCGCCGTACTGGCCGGAGTTCTCCGAGGTCGACTTCCTCCGCGCGATCCGTACCTACGAGTCCCGCGAGGAGTCGTGGCAGCGCGCCCGGGCCGAGCGGGCCGCCGCGCTGGTGCGCGCGCTCGCCGAGGTGGAGTTCGCCGAGGCCCGCGCCGCCGCCGCGCGGCTCCGGGACCGGGTCCCGCGGCTCGACGGGAGCGACCTCTCCGAGGACGCCCTCGGTACCGCCGAGACCGACTCGCCCCGGTCGAGCGACGGTGACGCCCGTAATACGGTCGAGGGAGACGCGGCGGAGTCGCGGGGCGCGGACTAGGCCGTCTCCGGCGCGACCCCGCCCTCGTTCCGCGTCAGCAGGTACAGCGCGAACGACGAGAGCCAGTGCGACCCCGCGTAGTCGTCGGTGAGCACGTCCGCGGCCCCCGCCTCGGCGTGGCGGCGCGCGGCATCCGCCAGCGGCTCGCGCAGCCGGGTCGCCGCGGGACCGTCCCTCCCCGCGAGCGCGTCGGCGAGCCCGGCGAGACACCACGCCCGGGAGACGTTGAGGCCGATCAGGTGCATCGCGGCCCCGTCGCCCTCGTCCGGCTCGACGTCGACGGGCGACCGCAGCGCGTCGTGCGGCGGCGCGGTCAGGTCCGGGAGGAAGCCGTCGAGCCACGACGCGAACGGGTCCGGGTCGAGGACGCGGCGCATGAGGTCCGCCTCGGTCAGCGCCGGCGAGACGAAGTCCCAACCGACCGGCTCCGCGCCGACGACCGCCGCGGTGTCGTCCGCGTAGAGGCGGCGGGCGGTCGTCTCGGCCTCGCGTTCGAGGTCCGCGTCGCCGACGACACGGGCGTAGTCGAGCACGCCGGCGAGCGCGAACGCGGTGTTGCCGTGCGTGCCGACGCGGTGGGGGCGGTCGATCTCGAGGAACGACTCGCGGGTCCCGCGGCGGACCCGGTCTTCGAGCGGGCGGAGCGTCTCGCGCCACGCGTCGGCGCGCGGGTCGTCCCACAGGGCGAGTTCGGCGGCGAGCCGCAGCAGCCACGCCCAGCCGTACGGCTCCTCGAAGCCGGGGTTCTCGTCGAGGTAGGCGACCTCGCCGGCGACGTGCTCGGGTGTCAGCCGCCCGTCGACGCCGGCCGCGATCGCGGCCTCGTCCGGGTGGTCCGGCGCGAGCCGCAGCGCGCGGACGAGCGCCCAGTGGCTGTGGACCGCCGAGTGCCAGTCGAAGCAGCCGTAGAAGGCGGGGTGATTCTCCGACGGGCGCGGCGGCGCGTCCGGCCCCTCGACGACCCCCTGGTAATGCGGGTACTCGGTCTCGACCCCGTCGAGCGGGTGCTCGGCCAGCGCCGCCGCGACCGCGTCGTCGAGCGCGTCCGCTCGCCCGGCGCGGAGCGCGTCCGGTGACAGCTCCTCGAATGCGTTCACGTCGGGCTGTCGGCGCGACGCCTGTTCAATCGGTCGGTCGCGTGCGGACCGTCCGCGTGAGAGCCGGTCGCGTACGGACCGGGCGGTCGGCGGATGGACCCGTCCCGCGCCGCCTCGGCGGCCCGCTCACGCCGGGTTCTTCCGCGTCAGGTCGCTACCGCAGATCGGACACCGCTCCTTGTTCTCGTCGAAGGTGCGGTTACAGCCGACGCACTGGAAGCGCCACTCGCGCTCCTCGGTGATCCCCTCGCGCTCGATCGGTTCGACCGGGAGGTCGAGCCGCTCGGCGACGTTCTGCATCGCGTAGTCGTCGGTGACGAGCGCGCCGTGGAGCTCCAGCGCGGTCGCGATGAGCCGGATGTCGGTGTCCGACAGCTCCGCGGCGTCGCCGGAGCCCTTCGCGGCGCGGCGGACCCGGTCGACCGCCTCCGGGGCCGGCACGTGGACGGTCATGCCGGAGCCCTCCATCGCGTCGAAGCGGAGCGCGACCTCGCCGGTCAGCTCGTCGTGGACCGCCGGGATGGAGACCACGTCCTCGTCGGTCGTGTACTCGTGGATGAACGCGGACGAGTCGAGGACCTGCATCAGCGGGCGACGACGATGTAGTCTTTCACCGCCTGCACGTTCGCGACCGGCACGCGGAGCCGCCCCATCTCGTCGAACTCGAAGTCGACGCGCTCGTGTCGCAGCTGCTCGTGCGGGCTGACGAGGAGGTGGTTCAGCTCGCCGGACTCGAGGTTCATCGTGATGTTGTACAGGTCCCCGAGTTCGGTTCCGTCGGCGCTCATCACCGCCTTCCCGGAGAGGTTCTCCGCGAGGATGTCGACCATACCCGCACGGTCCCGGGCAACGGTCTTAAACGCCACGGGCCGTCCGACGGGCGACGGACGCGCCGGCCGCGCTCGCCGCGGCTCGCGGCGGCGTTTTGAAAGGCTTAACTGACGGCCGGGACGAATAGACGCTATAACCTTCTCGGGGCGATCACATATGACCGACCACACACACGCGGACACCCTGCGAACCCCCATCGTCGCCGTGCTGGGCCACGTCGACCACGGCAAGACGAGCCTTCTCGACACGATCCGCGGCTCCGCCGTCAGCGAGGGCGAGGCCGGCGCGATCACCCAACACATCGGGGCGACGGACATCCCGCTCGACACCATCTCCGGGATGGCCGGCGAGCTCATCGACCCGTCCGACTTCGACCTCCCCGGCCTCCTCTTCATCGACACGCCCGGGCACCACTCCTTCTCGACGCTGCGCGCCCGGGGCGGCGCCCTCGCCGACATCGCGGTGCTCGTCGTCGACGTCAACGACGGCTTCCAGCCGCAGACGGAGGAGGCGATCGACATCCTCCGGCGAACCGGGACCCCCTTCGTCGTCGCGGCCAACAAGGTCGACACGACGCCGGGGTGGAACCCGCAGGACGGCGAACCGATCCAGCGGAGCATGGACGCGCAGTCCGAGCGCGCGAAGTCGATGCTCGACGAGAACCTCTACGAGATCATCGGCCAGCTGTCCGACGCCGGCTTCTCGGCCGACCTCTACTGGCGGGTTCAGGACTTCCAGAAGAACATCGGCGTCGTCCCCCTGTCGGCGCTCACCGCCGAGGGCGTTCCCGACCTCCTCACCGTCCTCATGGGCCTGTCGCAGCGGTTCATGAAAGAGGAGATGGCGATCGACGTCACGGGGCCGGGCGAGGGGACCGTCCTCGAGGTGAAAGACGAGCGCGGCTTCGGCGCGACCGTCGACACCGTCGTCTACGACGGCGTGATCCGCAACGGCGACACCGTGGTCGTGGGCGGCCAGAACGAGCCCATCGTCACCGAGATCCGCGCGCTGCTCCGTCCGCGGCCGCTCGCGGAGATCCGCACGGAGAAGCAGTTCGAGAAGGTCGGCGAGATCGGCGCCGCGGCCGGCGTGAAGATCGCCGCGCCCGACCTCGACGAGGCGATGGCGGGGGCGCCCGTCCGGGTCGTCCGCGACCGCACCGTCGACCAGGTCGTCGAGGAGGTGAAGGCCGAACTCGCCGAGATCGAGGTCGACACCTCGGAGAACGGCGTCGTTGTCAAGGCCGACACCCTCGGCTCGCTGGAGGCGATGGCGAACGCCCTCCGCGAGGCGGAGGTCCCCATCCTGCGCGCCGAGGTCGGCGACATCGCGCCGCGCGACATCGCGGTCGCGGAGACGGCGAACCAGGACGAACACAAGGCGATCCTCGGGTTCAACGTCGACCTCCTCAAGAACGCGGAGTCGGACCTGGAGAACGCGGACGTGAAGCTGTTCAAGAACGAGGTCATCTACCAGCTGGTCGAGGACTACGAGCGCTACGTCGAGGAGAAGCAGCGCGCGCAACAGGAGACGGTGCTGGACAAGGTCGTCCGGCCCGCCCGCTTCCGCATCCTCCCCGACCACACGTTCCGGCAGAACGACCCCGCGGTCGTCGGCGTCGAGGTCATCTCCGGCACGCTCCAGAACAACCGCAACGTCGGCTTCTTCGAGGGCAACGAGTTCGAGCGCGTCGGCGACCTCTCCGGGATCCAGAAGCAGGGCGACGACGTCGACGAGGCGCGCGCCGGCGAGCGCGTCAGCATCGCCATCGACGGCCCGACGGTCGGCCGCGGCATCGAAGAGGGCGACACGCTCTGGACCGAGGTGCCCGAGAAGCACGCGAAGATCCTCGAACAGGAGCTGAAAGAGGAGATCACCGCCGACGAGCGCGAGGCGCTCCAGGGCTACCTCGAGACGCGGCGGAAGCGCGACCCCTTCTGGGGGAAGTGACCTCGACAACGCTTTTCTGACCGGTCGTCGTCTGTGTCGCATGGTCTCCCGCGAGAACGCGGTCATCCTCTCGTTCATGGCGGTCGGGCTGGCGCTCGGGTACGGCGGTCGCGTCGCGACGGAGCTGAGCGACACCGCGCTGATCGGCGTCGTGCTCTTCGTCGGCGTCGTCGCACCGCAGCTGGTCGTCGGCTACCTGGACTCCGACGCCTCGGAGTGACGCCTGCCCGCAGCTCCCGCCCGCGAGCCGACGTTATGTGCGTCGACCCCGTAGCACGAGTATGGAGACTACCGTGGTCGAACACGACGGCGCAGTTCTCGCACGACTGGAGAGCGACGACAGGGTGTTCGAGGTACGCTTCGACGCGCTCGAACCGACCGACGTGACGCTGCGGTTCCTCCGCGACGGCGACCGCGTCGGCAGCGTCTACAACGACGACGGGACGGAGCGAACGATGGCGCGGCTGACGACGGCGCGCGAGGGGACCGACTTCATCGGCGTCGAGGTCCCGAAGGAGTTCGTCGCCGAGATCCTCGACGCGGCGCTCGAAACGGGGCGCGTCACCGACGAGACCGCCGCCGAGGGGTACCGGCTCCGCGTGCTCTGAGGCGACGCGTCGGGCCCTCGACGGTCACGCGTAGAGCAGGATCAGCACGGCGACGAACACCAGTTCCCCGCCGACGAGCAGCCCGGCGAGCAGCCACGCTCGG
>NZ_CAKZRO010000094.1 GCF_937146585.1 uncultured Halorubrum sp.
CTCCTCGCGGAACGACGTCTCGACGACGCCGGCGCGGGTACAGCCGATCGCGGCGGCGTACGCGAGCCCCTGGTCGTGGGCGTCGCCGGTCGCGTCCTGATACACCGCGAGCAGGCCGGGCGTCCCCTGGTCGTTCTCGTAGTTCCGGCGGACGAGGTGCCCCGGCGACTTCGGCGCGACCATCGTCACGTCGACGTCTTCCGGCGGCTGGATCTGGTTGTAGTGGATGTTGAACCCGTGCGCGAACTGGAGCGTGTCGCCCGCGTCCAGGTTCGGTTCGATCGCGTTCTCGTACACGTCCGGCTGGACGGTGTCGGGCACGAGCACGCTCACCACGTCGGCCTCCGCGACCGCGTCCGCGGGGGTCTCGACCCGGAGCCCGTCGCTCTCGGCGGCGGCCCGGGAGGAGCTGCTCTCGCGCAGGCCGACGATCACGTCGACCCCGCTGTCGGCGAGGTTCTGCGCGTGGGCGTGGCCCTGCGAGCCGTAGCCGAGGACGGCCACCGTCTCGTGCGCGATGGCCTCCTCGTCGGCGTCGGCGTCGTAGTATACTGTCGAATCGAACGTCTGGGTGTCGTCTTCGGTCATGTGTATGGTTGAAATCCGCGTGTCAGTCGTCGTGCGTGGTCGGTTCGCCGGCCGTTCCGGGTTTCTCTCCTGGGGCCGTCGGCGTGTTGCCGCGGGCGAGGGCGGTCGGCCCCGTCCGCGCGATCTCGACGATGCCGAACCGGTCGAACGCCCCGATCGCGTCGTCGATGCTGCGCTTGTCGCCGGTGAGCTCGACGGTGATCGTCTCCGGGCCGGCGTCGACCGTCCGGCCGTCGTACATCTCGGAGACGGCGTGGACCGCGGCGGGGTCGTCGGCCTCGACCTTCAGCAGGACGAGCTCCGAGGTGACCGCGTCGCCGGCGACCTCGCCGACCGAGATGACCGGCTTCAGCTTCGCCATCTGCTTCTCGATCTGGTCGATGCCGGAGTCCGTCTCCTCGACGACCATCGTGATCCGCGAGTGGCCGTCGACGGTCGTCGGCCCGACCGTCAGGCTCTCGATGTTGAACTGCCGCCGGGAGACGAGCCCGGAGACGCGCGCGAGCACGCCGGGTTCGTCCTCCACGAGCGCCGAGATGACCGCGCGGCGGGACTCCTGTTCGGCCTCGACGACCGGGTCGATCCGGATGCCTTCGAGGTTCCGCCGCCCCGCGGGGTGCTCGCGGTCTTCGGGGCCGGGCTGTTCGCCGGGGAGCGGTCGGGAGTCCGCCTCGGGGGTCGCGCGCGACTCGCCGTCGACGCCGGAGGCGTCGCCGCTCATAGCTGGTCCTCCGCGGCCGCGAACTTCCCGTTCGCGCCGCCGCTCGGCACCATCGGCAGGACGTTCTCCTCGGGGTCGACGTGGAAGTCGATCACGGCGGGCCCCTCGTACGCCAGCGCCTCCTCGACCGCGGGCGCGACCTCGTCGTAGTCGTCGACCCGCAGCCCCAGCGCGCCGAACGCCTCCGCGAGCTTATCGAACTCGGGCATCCACGTGTAGTCGGAGGCCATGTGTCGGCCTTCATAGAAGGCGTCCTGCCACTGCCGGACCATCCCGATGTACTCGTTGTTGAGCACGGCGACGGTGATGTCCAGCTCCTCGCGGACCGCGACCGACAGCTCCTGCATCGTCATCAGGAATGAGCCGTCGCCGTCGAAACACACCACGTCGCGGTCCTCCTCGCCCATCGTGTCGGCCGCGACGCGCGCGCCGACCGCGGCCGGCACGCCGTACCCCATCGTGCCGAGGCCGTGCGAGGAGACCCACGTCCGGGGCTCCGTGTACGACCAGAACTGCGAGGCCCACATCTGGTGTTGGCCGACGCCCGTGGTGACGACGGTGTCGTCGTCGGTCGCCTCGTCGAACGCCTCGACGACGAACTGCGGCTTCAGCGGCTCGTCGTCTGGCGTCGCGTACGTGAGCGGGTACGTCTCCTTCCACTCCTCGCAGCGGTCGCGCCACGCCCCGGCGTCCGGCGCGTCGCGGACCGCGGCGGTCAACTGGTCCAAGACGCGGCCGGCGTCGCCGACGAGCGGGTAGTCGGCGTGGACGTTCTTGCTGATCTCCGCGGGGTCGATGTCGACGTGGATCACCTCGGCCTCGGGCGCGAACGTGTCGATGCCGCCGGTGAGGCGGTCGTCGAAGCGCGTGCCGACCGCGATCAGGCAGTCGGTGTGGGTGATCGCCAGGTTCGCGTAGCCGGTGCCGTGCATCCCCGCCCACGAGAGGCAGAGGTCGTCGTCCTCGGGGAACGAGCCGATGCCCGGCATCGTCGTCGTCACCGGGATGCCGTAGCTCCGCGCGAAGGTCCGCGCCTCGGCGCTCGCGTCGGCCTTGATCACGCCGCCGCCGAACAGGCAGACGGGGCGCTCTGCGGCCTCGATGGCGCGCGCCGCCTCCTCGACGGCGTCCGCGTCGGCGTTCGGGTCGGGGTCGGTCCCCGCCGGGGGCGTCGCCGGGCCGGGCGTCCGGTCGGTCTCGTCCTGCGTGACGTCCTTCGGGAGGTCGACGAGCGTCGGTCCGGGCCGTCCGGCCCGGGACAGCTCGAACGCCTCGCCGACGGTGTCGCCGACGGTGTCGGCGCCGCCGGCGAAGTAGTTGTGCTTCGTGATGGGGCGGGTGACGCCGACCGTGTCGGTCTCCTGGAACGCGTCGTTCCCGACGAACTCCGTGGGCACCTGTCCGGTGAGCGCCAGCATCGCGTCCGAGTCCATGTCGGCGTCGGCGATGCCCGTGACGAGGTTGGTTGCGCCCGGCCCGGAGGTGGCCATACAGAGGCCCGGCTCGCCGGCGACGACGCCGTACGCGTCGGCGGCGTGGGCGGCCCCCTGCTCGTGGGCCATCGTCACGTGCCGGATCGACGAGTCGTACAGCGCGTCGTAGACGGGCATGATCGCGCCGCCCTGGACGCCGAAGGCGGTCTTCGCGCCCGCGGCCTCGAGGGCGGCGACGACCGACTCGGCCCCGGTCGAGACGGGGCCGGCGGTCCGGCGCTCCTCGGGGTCGGTCGGCTCATCTGTCGCGGCCGACGAGTCGGCCGACTCGTCTGCGTCGGATCGCGGCTGTGCTGCTGTGTCGCTCATTGTCGTTGGGGTGTGCGGTGTGGCATCTGGCGGGTTGTCGTGTCGGTCGCTGCGGACGCGCGGCGGGCGAGCCCGCGCCGCGGCCGCGGCGATCGCGGCTGCGCGGGGCGAGAACGGCTCGGCCGCCGGCGTTCGGCGGTGCGTCGCGTCGGTGAGGAAGGGGTAGTGTAGGGGGTTATACCCCTACAATGATCGGCGCGACGGCTCCGGAGACGGCCGCGGACTCCCCGAGCGTGGTGTGCCGTCGCATCTCGCCCGAAGCAACACGGCCGGGGTATAAATTCCTGTCGGGAGCCGGGGGCGAGCCCGCGATCGGCCGTCCCCCGCGACCGCGAGCGCGGTCGCTCGGGGGGCGTTCCGGTCGGGGAGGCGGCCATCAGACCCGGACCTCCTCCTCGCGCGTGACGCCCGCCTCCTCGGCGAACCGCTCGACGTCGCCGGCGGTCACCTGCCGCTTGCCGGCGCCGTACTCCTTGACCCGCTTGGTGATCGAGCGGACCTCGCTGTCCGTCGGGTCGAACCCGGCCTCCACCAGGTGCTTGCGCACGCTGTGCGTGCCGGTGTGTTTGCCCAGGACGAACTCGCGTTCGGCCCCGACCATCTCCGGGGTCATCACGCCGGTCTCGAACGTGTCGCTGTTCTCGATGACGCCGGCGGCGTGGATGCCCGACTCGTGGGCGAACGCGTTCCGCCCCGTGATCGGCTTGTTCGCGGGCACCGGGATGTCCGAGGCCTCCTCGACGACCCGGGCCAGCTTGGTGATCTGGGTCGTGTCGATACCGGTGTCGACGCCGTACACCGACTCGACGGCCATGACGACCTCCTCGTAGGCCGCGTTGCCGGCGCGCTCGCCGATGCCGTTGACCGA
>NZ_CAKZRO010000095.1 GCF_937146585.1 uncultured Halorubrum sp.
CGCAGCCCGGCTCGTCGTCACAGCCTGACTCGGCTCGCTGTCGCAGTCCGACTCGCCGGCGCGGACCGCGATCGCTTTTATGCGCCCGCCGTCAGGGTCGAGTATGAGTCCATTCGACGTCCGCGGCCTGAGGTGGGCGGCATGACCGACCTCGTGACCTTCGGCGAGACGATGCTCCGGCTGTCGCCGCCGCGCGGCGAGCGACTGGAGACGACGCGCGAACTGGCCGTCCAGGCCGGCGGCGCGGAGAGCAACGTCGCGGTCGGCGCGGCGCGGCTCGGCGTCGACGCCGCGTGGCTCTCGAAGCTCCCGGATTCGCCGCTCGGCCGGCGGGTGACGAGCGAGCTCCGGAGCCACGGGGTCAGCCCCGGGGTGGCGTGGACCGACCCGGCGGAGAGCCGCGTCGGGACGTACTACCTCGAACACGGCGGCGTCCCGCGCGGGACCAACGTGATCTACGACCGCGCCGACGCCGCGATCACGACGGTCGAGCCCGACGAACTCCCCGCGGAGACGCTGACGGAGTCGCGGTGGTTCCACACCACGGGGATCACGCCCGCGCTTTCGCCGGCCGCCGCGGCCACGACGACCGCGCTGCTGCGCCGCGCCGGCGAGGCGGGCGTCACCCGGTCGTTCGACCTCAACTACCGGTCGAAGCTGTGGGAGCCCGCAGAGGCGCGCGAGGCGTACGAGGACCTCTTCGGCCACGTCGACGTGCTGTTCGTCCCGCGCCGCGACGCGCGCGAGGTGCTCGACCGCGACGGTACCGCCGTCGAGATCGCGCACGGGCTCGCGACCGACCACGGCTTCCAGACGGTGGTCGTCACCCGCGGCGACGAGGGGGCGCTGGCGCTCACGGACGGCGACGTGTACGAGCAGCCGGTGTTCGAGGCGGAGACGGTCGACGCCATCGGCACCGGCGACGCCTTCGTCGCCGGGTTCGTCGCCGAGCGGCTCCGCGGCGGCGACGTCTCCGACGCCTTGGAGTGGGCGGCGGCGACCGCGGCCGTGAAGCGGACGACCGACGGCGACCTCGCCGTCACGACCCGCGCGGAGGTCGCGTCCGTGGTCGACGGCGGCGACGAGATCAGCCGCTGAGACGCGTCGGACTCGCTCGCCGGGCACGACGAGCGCGCGGTCGTCGATTCAGCGGTCCTCGTCCGGCTCCGCCGCGAGCGCCTCGTCCCGGAGTTCGCGACAGCGCTCGCCGGCGACCTCCAGTTCCGGGACGGGCGTGGGCTCCCCGTCGGCGTCGACGGCGACGAACACGAAGTACGACTCCGTGGTGAGTTCGCGCTCGCCCGTGCGCGGCGACTCGCGGTACGCGCGGATCCGCGTCCGGAGGCTCGTCCGCCCGACCGCGTACACGTACGACTCGATGACGCAGGTGTCCCCCTGCGGCACCGGCCGCTTGAAGTCGAGGTCGTTGATCTTGGCCGTGACGCAGGTCTCGCCGGCGGCGCGCATCGCCGACATCGCGCCGATCTCGTCCATCCACTTGACGACGTTTCCCCCGTGGGCAGACGCGTAGTTGTTGGTGTGGGTCGGCTGGACGCGCTGGCGGTTCTCGATGTAGGTCTCGCTGACGCTGGACATGGATACTGGTGGCACGGCCCAGTGAAAAGGCCGCGCCTCGACGCGTCCGAGGGCGCGCAGTCGCTCGATTTTCGCTCGACGACCGCGCTATCGGCGGCTCGCACGTCCGCCGCTTCGATTATCGACAGCGGTAATTGTAGCTTTACTCCTAAGTAGGCTGACTTTCACGCTCCGATCATCCATGCTGAACGTAATCACCGCGCGCTACGGTCGACGCGTCGGAGTGTCGGTGCTCCTCGCGCTCGCCGTCACGCTCGGGTTCGTCGCCCTCTTCGCGGCCCACGTCGCGACGGTCGGGACGCCGACAGCGGCGACCGCGTCGCTTATCGGGATCGGCGTCGTCGTCACGCTGAACCTGGGCCTGTTGGGAATCGTCTTGGTCGGGAACGTCGCGGTCGAACTCCGGCGGCTGACGCAGACGGCCGAGGCGGTCGGCCGCGGCGAGTTCGACGCGAGCGCGAGCTCCGACCGCGGCGACGAGATCGGACGGCTGTTCGACGCCTTCGACGACACCCGGCGGTCGCTGCGGGACGCGGTCGCCGAGTCCGAGCGCGCCAAATCCGAGGCGGAGGAAGCCCGCGAGGAGGCCGAGGAGCTCTCCGAGACCTTGCTCGACCGCGCCGACGAGATCGGCGGTGCGATGGAGCGAGCGGCCGACGGCGACCTCTCGCGGCAGCTCTCCGAGGAGAGCGAGGTCGACGCGATCGAGCGGATCACCACCGCGTACAACGAGATGACCGGCGGGCTCTCGACGACGATCGAGGACATCCAGACGTTCGCGGGCGACGTGGAGGCGACGAGCGAGGAGATGGCCGCCGAGGCCGACGACGTCGCCGAGATGAACCAGGAGGTGGCCGCCGAGATGCGGACGCTCGCCGACGAGTTGGACGAGCAGACCGACCGGCTGCGCGAGACGGCCGCCGACACGGACGACTTCTCGGCGACCGTCGAGGAGATCGCCTCCACCACCGACGAGGTGGCGGGCGACGCGAGCGCCGCGGCCGAGCTCGGCGCGGAGGGCGAGCGGCGGGCGACCGAAGCGGTCGAGGCGATCGTCGCCATCGGCGACCTGCTCGCGGAGCTCGACGACCTCGTCGCCGGCCTCGACGACCGGATGGACGGCGTCGCGGAGACCACCGACGTGATCGCCGACATCGCCGAGCAGACCAACATCCTCGCGCTGAACGCCTCGATCGAGGCGTCGCGGGCGGGCGGCGACGGCGACGGCTTCGCGGTCGTCGCCGACGAGGTGAAGGGGCTCGCCGAGGAGACGCGCGCGTCCACCACGGAGATCGAGGCGACGATCGGCGAGGTGACCGATGACGTCTCCGCGGTCGCCGGCGAGATGGACCGGACGATGACGGAGCTCGACGACACGACCGCCGCGGTCCAAGCGGCCGGCGACGCGATCGAGGAGCTCACCGGAACCGTCGAGGACGTCGACGTCGCGATGGGCGACATCGCGCGGGCGACCGACGAGGGGGCCGAGGGGATCGAGTCGGTCGCGGCCCGCGTCGAGGAGGTCCATAACTCGGCGACCGCCGCGGCCGACCGCGCGCGGACGCTGGCCGAGACCGCCGACGACACCGCCGAGACGGTCGGCGACCTCGCGGAGACGGCGACGGCGCTCTCGGAGCGGACCGCCTCGCTCACCGAGCGGCTCGACCAGTTCGAGACGCGCGACGCGGCCGCGATCGGTGAGGGAGACGCAGACAACGAGGGCGACGCGACGCCCGCGACTGCGACCGCGACCGAGACGCAGCCGGCGGATCCGGCCGCCGCCGACGCGGAGGTGAGCGCCGATGATTGAGCCGTCGTCGATCCGGTTCGTCTCCGCGGGCGTGTACGCAGTTTCCGCGGTCGTGCTGCTGGTGCTCACGAGCCGCAAGCCCGCTGACCTGCGGCGCTACTGCTACCCGTTCGTCGGCGTCGTCGGGGTCGCGAGCGTCGGGCTGGGCATGTGGGCGGCCGGTATCGGGACGTTCTCGATTGCCAGCGGCACGCTGGAGGGCGGCCAGCTGCTCACCGACTACGTGGCGTACCCGTTCCTGTTCGGGTTCGCGGCGTTCGTCTCGGGGGCGGCGCGGCGGTACGTCGGCGGCGTGGTCGCGCTCACCGCGCTCATGCGGCTGGGGTACGACGTCGCCGAGGTGTCCGAGGGGTCGCTCGCGCTGGCCGGCACCGGGTCGATCCTCGTCGGCTACGTCGCGCTGCTCGCGCTGTTCTTCGGGCCGCTCGCGAGCGCGGCGGCCGCGCAGCCGCCCGCCCGTGAACTCTTCTTCAAGAAGACGCGGAACCTCGCGCTGTTCGCGTTCGGCGTGCTGATCGGGTGGGCGATGTTCCAGATCGCCGGCCTGCTCGACACGTTCACGGGGACGGTGACGCTGGAGTACCTCGACATCCTCCTGCGGGTCGGCTTCGCCGGCTTCGTGTTCGCGAACGTGGAGACGCTGGCGGCGGAGGCGGAGGGCGAGGGCGACGGGGACGCCGAGCGAAGCGCACCGCCGACGACCGCGGCGTCGAGCGCCGACTGAGGTCCGGCGCGTCCGCCTCTTCTCGCGGCATCGATCGGTTCGACCGCGTTCGGTCCACTCGCGCTGCGGGCGGCCCGTTCGCGCTTCCGTCGGTTCCCGCCGAAACCGACGCCCCGGTGTGAGAGTCCGTTTCGTCTGTCTCGCGGTCCCGCGCTCTCGGCTTCGACGGGTGGAGAGAGAGTACGTTTCGTCTGTCTTCGGTCGGCCGGTCGGGTGATCGCTCGACTCGGTGATCGCTCGACTCGGTGAGC
>NZ_CAKZRO010000096.1 GCF_937146585.1 uncultured Halorubrum sp.
GCCGGGGAGCCGCGGCGTCGGCACGCCCGCGACGACGACCGCGGTCGCGACGCCGACGACCGCCACGGCCAGCGCGCTCGCCTTCCCTCGCCCCGCGAGCGCGAACGCGCCGGCGATGGCGACCCCGACGAGCGCGAGCGCCGGGTCGTCGACCGCGAGGCCGACGGCCGTCTCCAGGAGCACGAGCCCCACCGCGAACTGGACGCCGCGGATGACGGGCTCGCCGATCCACCGCTCGACGGACGCGAGCGCCCCGGAGAGCCCGATCGCGAGGAGGAGGCCGCCGAGAACCACCCCGGCGAGCGCGAGCTCGGCGTACGTGAGCGCGCCCGCGATGGCGAGCGCGGCCAGCGCCTTCATCGGCTCGACGGACACCGGGAGCCCGTACCTGACCCCCCAGACGATCTGGAACGCGCCGAAGGCGACGAGCGCGTGCGGCAGCGACACCTCCGTCAGCAGCGCCAGCGCGACGACGAGCGGGACGACCGTAATCGAATCCCCTATCGCGCCGGTGAGCGCACCCGCTCGGAAGTCGACCGACCGACGCTCGCCTGAGAGGCGTCCCATCGCGTGACGTGCGTCGTACCGGTCGCTCGCACTTGAACGCGTTCAGAAACGACGGAGGGGCACACGGGCGGGGTCGCGAGGTCGATTTCGGTTACTCCCGGTCGAACGCGGGCCCCTCCGCGTCGACCATCGGGCAGTTGCGGACCCGGAACCGCGAGAAGTCGACCGACTCGACGATAGAGGTCCCCTCGTGGGAACACGCCGTCTCCGGGGGCGACGAGAAGTGCGGGCACTGCTGGCAGTAGCTCCGCTTGTCGACGACCTGCTCGTCGTCGGTCGACTGACCGATCGACCGCCCCGCCGCGTCGCCGAGCCCGCCGCCGGCCTCGGGGTCGAACGCCGACACCGACGAGTCGGGACCGACCGCCGTCCCCTCGTCGAGCGCCTCCCAGACGTCCTCGTCGCCGACCTCGCCGGTCCCCATCGACTCGAAGGGGTCCCCCTCGGTCGCCGCGCCGGTCGCGTCGGCGTCCAGCTCGGCGAACGGGTCGTCGGCCGGCGCGGCCGGCTCCGGGTCCGCGGGCGACGCCTCGGTGTCCCCGACGGAACCGTCCGTCTCCGTCGCTCCCGGGCCCTCGTCGACGCCCTCGCCCAGCGCCGCGAAGGGGTCTTCGACGGCGTCGCTCGGGCCGGCGTCGAAGGGGTCGCTTTCGGTGGGTTCGTCGTCGGAGGACCCGTCGTCGAAGGGGTCGTCCCCGTCGCCGTCCCGGTCGTCGCCGCTCATCGCTCTTCCCCGCTGGCCCCGCCGTCGCTCGCGGTCCGGTCCGGCGATCGAGTCCCTTCCGTGCGGTCGCCGTCCGCGACGTCACCGTCGATGGCCGGGCGGTCACCGACGAGGAGCCTGGACGTGCCGAGGAAGCCCGCGTTGGGCTCGATGTCCTGGAACCGCCGCCCGCAGTGGGGGCACTCCGGGGCCGACAGCAATCCGAGTTCGACGCCGCCGCCGCAGTGGTCGCAGTCGGCGGTCCGCACGCCGTGTCGGTTGGCCGTCCGCGTCAGCGCGTCCAAGCGCTCGCGGTCGGCGCGGTCGCGCTCGGCCGCGTCGAGCCGCCGCCTGACCCTGACGACCGCGTTCGCGACCCGCGAGAGCTTGTCGTCGATCTCGGTCAGCTCGTCCGGCGAGATATCGTCGAGGTCGGACTCGACGGCCGCGAGCCGGTCGTCGACGCCCTCGACTCGTTCGTCGACGTCGTCGAAGCGGCCGTCGAAATCGTCGATCCGCTCGTCGAAGGCGGCCAGCCGGTCGCGGACGGCGTCCAACTCGTCGAGGCGGTCGTCGAGGGCGGTCACCCGCTCGTCGAGGTCGGCGACCCGGTCCGACGAGGGCGCGTCGGCGACGGCCGCGTCGAGGCGGTCGAGCCGCGACGCGGTCTGCTCCAGTTCGGCGGCGAGGTCGTCGAGGCGCTCGGCGGACGCGTGTTCCGCGTCGTCGGCGTCACCGTCCGCGGCGTCGAGCGACTCCACCTCCCGGTAGAGGTCGATGAACCGCTCGCGGAGGTCGGCGACTTTCTCGTCCAGCTCCGCGTCGAGGTCGTCGAGGCGCGCCTCGACCGCCGCCAGCTCCTCGGCGTCGGGGACGTCGATCTCCTCGGACTCCGCGAGCGCGACGAGCGCGCGCTTGAGGAACACCTCGCGGCTCACGTCGGCCTCCGCGGCGGCGTCGTCGAGGGCGGCCGCCGGGTCGAGGTCGCTCATCGCGGGTCCTCCGTCATCTACGTGACATTGAGCGGCGAGGCTTAAGTAACCTGCCGCGGCGTTCTCCGTATCGATACTCGGCGCGCGCTACCGGATCTTGCGCACGTCGCTGATGTCGAACCCGCCCTCGTGGATCTCGGTCTCGAAGCGGACGATGTTCTCCGCCTCCAGTCGCGAGAGCACGCCGCGGAACTCGCGGACGAACATCGTCCGGGCGCGCTGCGAACCGCCGCTCTCCCAGGAGAACTGGAGGGTTCCGCCGGCGGCGTCCATCAGCGTGCCGAACTCGCGGTCGCTGATCGAGTCCGTGTTCACCAGCACGAGGACGAGGGCGCCCCACTCGTAGGCGGCCTTCTTCAGCCCCTTCATCACCATGGCGACGTCGCTCCAGTCGGTGTCGTCGGAGACCATGGAGACGAGGTCGGTGACGGAGTCGATACAGACGAGGCTCCCCTGTCCGTGCTCGGAGAGGTAGTCGCCGAACGCGGTGAGGACGTCCTCGTACTCGCCGCGGTCGCCGAGCTCGGTGATCGAGGCCGTCTCCGTCTCGTACCAGTCGCGCGGGACCGGCGACAGCTGGAAGTACTCCGGCGAGAGGTCGCGGAACGATATTTCCTCAACCGCCGCGTCGACGATCTCGTCGGCCATCGTGAACCCCATCTCTCGGGTGATCGCCTCGGTGTCGGCGGTGAAGGAGATGTAGTGAACCGAGTCGGGCAGCGCGGCGTCGGCGTCGACGTCGCCGTAGTACAGGTCGAACAGCTCCTCGTCGGCCCGCGCGAGCGCGTTCATCGCCGCGCTGGTGTAGCCGAACTCCCGAGCGCCCGCGCCCGCCTCGCCCGCGAGCAACACGACGCTGCCGGGCGGCGCGCCGCCGCCGAGGATCGAGTCGAGGCGCGCGACCCCGAACGGAAGACTGGACATGGCTTACGCCCCGTCGCCCCGGGGCTTAGTGTTACCTCTCCCGGCCCGTGCCGCCCTCACTCGTCCGCGCCCGCGTCGACTCGCGCGCCCCCGTCGGCCGCCCGGACGACGGTCACCCCGCCGCCGACGCCGGCGGCGTCGAGCGCGCGTCGCCCGGCGTCGCGGGCCGCGTCCGCGTGCGCCGCGTCGGTGACGCCGTAGACGGTCGGCCCCCACGAGGACTGCCCGGCCCCGAACACCGGCGCGGCCCCCGACAGGGAGTCGACGATCTCCCCCACCGGCGGTCGGTACACCCCGCCCTGCTCGTCGGTGTACCACGCGCCGTTGAGTCGGCCGATCTCCGCGACCGCGGCGCCGAACGCCTCCGCGTCCCCCGTCGCGGCCGCGGGGAGGACGCGCCGGGTGACGATGCCCCCGATGCGGTCGGCGAGCCCCGGCTCCGCTCGCTCGACCGCGGTCCGCATGGCGTCGTCCTCGGCGTCACCGTTCCGGCCGGCGGCCGCGTCGGGGGCGACGAGCAGGAAGCGCCAGTCGTCCGGGACGGCGTGGCGCGCGGCCACCGGCGGGACGGTCCACTCGCCGTCCGCGGGGCGGTCGGTGGTGAATCGCGCGGTCGGGTGGCCGGCGTCGAGGACGAAGCCGCCCGCCTCGAACGTCGCGACGCCGACGCCGGAACGCCCGCCGCGGCCGAGGGCAGGTGCGCGCTCGCGCACCCTGGCGGGCAGGTCGTGGGCGGCCGCGACCGCCGCGAGCGTCGCCGCCGCCAACTGCGTCCCGCTGCCGAGCCCGGCGTGGCGCGGGAGCGACTCGCGGACCGCGACCCGGGCGCCGTCGACCCCGAGGAGGTCGACCGCCGCCGTCGCGTACTCGCGGACGTCGTCGCGCACGCTCGGGGGCGGATCTGCCGACTCCGACGGCGCCTCCGCCGCCTCTTCGACCGTCACGCGCACCTCGGCGGCGCGCTCGGCGTCGACGACGACGCGGGGGTTGGCGAGCCCGACGCCGAGCGCGCCGTACAGGCGCTCGTGCGAGAGGCTGAGGTTACAGAAACCGAAGTGGAGCCGCGCCCCGGTGCTCGCGCGTGCCATCTCGCCTCCGGCTTGGGGGGCGACCGATAAAGGGCCCGTGACGGTGGCGGGAGTTGCCTCGGACGGGGCCTCGTCCCGCCGGCGCGGCGCGAGCCGCCGCGGTCGCCCGCGGTCGCCGAGGGAGCCGAACTGGTGCGCTTTTGAACGCGGGGGACCTCGGTCCGGGTATGACCGAAACGCTCAGGCTCGCGACCCGCGGGTCGGACCTGGCCCTCCGGCAGGCCGAGACCGTCCGCGAGGCGCTGTCGAGCCGACGCCGCGACGTCGAACTCCGGCAGGTGGAGACGCGCGGCGACCAGATCCCCGACGAACTGATCCACCGCCTCGGGAAGACGGGGGCGTTCGTGCGCGCCTTGGACGAGGAGGTGCTCGCCGGGGACGCCGACCTCGCCGTCCACTCGCTGAAGGACCTCCCCACCGAGGACATGGCGGACCTCGTCGTCGCCGGCGTCCCCGAGCGCGCGCCCTCCGGCGACGTGGTCGTCCAGCCGGACGGCCTCGGCATCGAGGAGCTCCCGGCCGGTGCCGTCGTCGGAACCGGGTCGCTCCGCCGCGGCGCGCAGATCCGGGCGACCCGACCGGACCTCACCGTCGAGCCGATCCGCGGCAACGTCGACACGCGGCTGGAGAAGCTGCTCGCGCCCGGCCTCCAGGCCGAACACGAGCGCCGCCTGATCGCCTCGGGCGAGGACAGCGCCCTGACCGCGGAGGCCGACGAGGACGGCGACGAGAACGCTGACGACACGGACGACGAGGGTACCGACGGCGACGAGGTCGACGAGGAGTTCGACGAGACCGTCGAAGAGTGGTTCGACTCGCTGTCCGACCTCGAACGCGACGCGATGGAGCGGAGAGTCGAGACGGAGTACGACGCGATCGTGCTCGCGGAGGCGGGGCTCCGCCGCTCGAACCTCTTCTACGAGGTGGAGACGACGCGGCTCCCGCGCGAGGAGTTCGTCCCCGCGGCGGGGCAGGGTGCCATCGCGGTCACGGCGAGCGACCCCGACGTGGTCGAAGCGGTCCGCGACGCGGTCGACCACCCGCGGACCCGCGTCGCGGTCACCGTCGAGCGAACGGTCCTCGGCGAGCTCAACGGGGGCTGCGTCGCGCCGATCGGCGTCTCCGCGATGGTTCAGGGGGAGCACGTCCACGTCCGGGCGCGGGTGCTCTCGACCGACGGCACCGAGGAAGTGGCCGACACCCGCGACCTCCCGATCCGGTCGCACGCGACGGCCGCCGCCGAGTTCGCCGCGGACCTCGCCGACCGCGGCGCGGACGACCTGATCGCAGTGGCCCGCGAGGAGGCCGATGAGTGACGACGGCGTCGGGACGGGCCCGGAGACGGGCGGGGACGAGCCGCCGACCCGCCGGCGTGGCGACAGCACCGGGACCGTCTTCCTCGTCGGCTCGGGCCCGGGCGACCCGGATCTCCTCACGGTGAAGGCGAAGCGCCTGATCGAGTCGGCCGACGTGGTGCTCCACGACAAGCTCCCGGGCCCGGAGATCCTCGGCGAGATCCCGCCCGAGAAGCGCGAGGACGTCGGCAAGCGCGCCGGCGGCGAGTGGACGCCGCAGGAGTACACCAACCGACGCATGGTCGAGCTGGCCCGCGGGGGGAACCGCGTCGTCCGGCTGAAGGGCGGCGACCCGTTCGTCTTCGGCCGCGGCGGCGAGGAGGCCGAGCACCTCGCCGAGGCGGGGGTCCCCTTCGAGGTCGTGCCGGGCGTCACCTCGGCCATCGCCGGTCCCGCGGTCGCCGGGATCCCGGTCACTCACCGCGACCACACCTCCTCGGTCTCGTTCGTCACGGGCCACGAGGACCCGACGAAAGACGAGTCCGCGGTCGACTGGGGGGCGCTCGCCGACACCGGCGGCACCATCGTCGTGCTGATGGGAGTCGGGAAGCTGCCGGCGTACACCGCCGAGCTCCGCGACGCGGGCCTCGACGGCGACACGCCGGTCGCGCTCGTCGAGCGCGCCACCTGGCCCGACATGCGCGTCGCGACCGGCACGCTCGACACCATCGTCGACGTCCGCGACGAGGCGGGGATCGAACCGCCCGCGATCACCGTGATCGGCGACGTCGCCGCGACCCGCGACCGCGTCGTGACCCTCCTCGAGAACGCCGGCTCCGCCCCGGTCCGGTCGGCGAGCGAGAGCGACGGGTCCGGGGCGGACGACGACGCCACCGACGGAGGTGACGGGGCGTGAGCGGCGAGGCGGGCGGGCCGCGCGTGGCCGTCTTCCGCCCGGCCGACGAGCGGATCGAGACGGCCGGCGAGGTGCTCCGGTCGCTCGGCGCGGAACCGGTCGCCGACCCGATGCTCGAGGTCGACCCGACGGGGGCCGTCCCGGCCGCCGCGCCGCTCGTCGTGTTCACGAGCAAGACCGGCGTAGAGCTGGCGGCCGAGGCGGGCTGGGAACCCGGTGACGCCGACGTGGCGGCCATCGGCCCGGCGACCGCGGCGGCCGCCCGCGAGGCGGGATGGGCGGTCGACCTCGTCCCGGAGGAGTACACCTCCGCGGGCCTCGTCGCGGCGCTCCGGTCCCGGGTGGCTGGCGAGCGCGTGACGGTCGCCCGCTCCGACCACGGCAGCGACGTGCTGCTCGACGGACTCTGCGACGCGGGCGCCGAGGTGACAGAGACCGTGCTGTACCGGCTCACGCGGCCGGTCGGCGCGGGCGACTCGGCGGATCTGGCCGCCGCGGGCGACCTCGACGCGGCCGCGTTCACCTCCTCGCTGACAGTCGACAACTTCCTCGCGGCGGCCGCCGACCGCGGCGTCGAGGAGGCGGCGCGAACCGGGCTCGCGGACGCGGTCGTCGGCGTCATCGGCCCGCCGACCGCGGAGACGGCCGCGGACCGCGGCGTCGACGTCGACGTCGTCCCCGACGAGGCGTCGTTCGAGGCGCTCGCGACCGCCGTCGTCGATGCGCTCGACGCGGACGGCGACCGGAAGCACTGAGCGAGCCGGCCCGTCGGCGCACATCGAAGTGAGCCGCCGCGTCCGATTCGAATCTATTTCCTGATAACGGACTCCGGCGGGGCCGGCGTCGTTGTTCCGGACCCACCGGTACGGACGCGACGGCTCCGAACGTCGCCACCCGACCGCGACCGCAAAATATCAGACCGGATATTCGGGTGGTGTGATTTATCACTCGGGACGAGAGAGAACGTGTCATGGAACCGAGCGAGCGTTGGCTGCTGCGGGTCGAGGACGACGTCCTCGTCGTCGAGTTCCCACACGGGACTGGACTGAGCCCCGCAGACGGCGAGGCGCTCCTCGATCGCTGGCGGAACGCGACCGACCCCGACGTGGTCGACGCAGTCGTGATCGTCGTGCGGACGAGCCGACCGTGCTCCGACGCCGGGCGGCGGGCGCTCCGCGAGTCCGCGCAGATCGCGGTCGCCCGCGGCGTGGACCGCTTCGCCGTCGTCGGGCAGCGGTCGAAGCGCCGGTACCTCCGGCGGACCATCGACGTCGAGGGGGTCGACACCGAGGCGTTCAACGACGACGACGCCGCGATGCAGTGGGCGAGGAGCCCGTCCGCGACCGCGTCGTCGCTCGGAACCTCCTCGTAGTTAGCTTCCGGCCTCGGTCCCGTTCTCCGCGTCGTCCGTCTCGTTCCCACCGGTGGTGCCGTCACCGTCGTCGGAGTCGTCTGTCTCCTCGTCGTCGGTCTCCTCGCTGTCGTCGCCCTCCTCACCCTCTTCGTCCGCCTCCGACTCCTCGTCGTCATCGTCGCCGTCCTCGTCTTCGTCGATCTCGTTGACCTCGACGTCGCGGCCCGCGACCCCGCTGCCCGAGATCACGGGTTTGAGGATGTAGCCGTTGTTCTTGCCGCGCTTGACGACGTTGATGTCGAAGACGAAGCTGACCGGCTCGTCCGCGGTGACCTCGAACCCGTTCGTGATCTGGAGCTTCTCGCTCGGGAGCTTCACCTCGACCTCGGCGCCGTCGACGACTCCCTCGACGGCGGAGACCTCCAGTTCGATCTTCTCGTAGCTCCCGGCCGGGAGCTCGCCGTCGAAGACGGCGATCGCGTCCTCGTCGATCACCTGGGTGAGGTCGACCGTCGCGCCGTCGAGGTCGACGACCCGGAAGCCGCGGTCCTCCCCGCCGTCCGCGTCGTCTTCCCCTTCGGCGTCTTCTTCCTCGTCTTCCCCTTCGGCGTCTTCTTCCTCGTCGTCCGCTTCGGCGTCTTCCTCGTTGTCTTCGCTTTCGTCGCCTTCGACGTCGTCCTCTCCGTCCTCGTCGTCCGCCGTGCCGTTGGGAGACCCGTCGTCGTCGGTCTCGGTGACGTTTTCACCGGTGTCGTCGTCAGTCTCGGTG
>NZ_CAKZRO010000097.1 GCF_937146585.1 uncultured Halorubrum sp.
CGGCAGCACAGTCATGTCTCTCGCGCCCGATCGGTTCGTATGGACCGCAACGCCGTGCGCCGCGCGTGGGACGAGGTCGCGGAGACGTACGCCGCCCGCCGCGATCCGGACGGATCGGACGCGGCGCTGATCGACGACCTGCTCGCCGACCTGCCGCCCGACCCCGCCGTCCTCGACGTGGGCTGCGGCGACGGCGCCCGGACCCTCGCGAACCTCCCGCCGGGCAGCGTCGGGCTCGACGTCTCCCGCCGCGGGCTCGACCTCGCGAGCGAGACGGTGCCCGACGCCCGGCTCGTCCACGGCGAGATGTCGGCGCTCCCGTTCGCGGCCGACCGCTTCGACGCGATCACCGCGTACCACGCGGTGTTTCACGTCGCGCGCGAGCGCCACCCCGCGGTGTACGCGGAGTTCGCCCGTGTCCTCCGCCCCGGCGGCCGACTCCTCACGACGCTCCCCGGCGGCCGCTTCGAGACGGTCCGGCGCGGCTGGATGGGCGGTCGGATGTTCTTCTCCGCGCCCGGCCGCGAGCGCACGCTCGACCAGCTTCGGGCGGCGGGGTTCACGACCGTCGAGACGATGACCGCGACCGACCCGCTCGGGAGCAGCACGGAGTTCGCGCTCGCGACGCTCGACGGGACGACCGACCCGTGACCGACGCCGACGAGGTCCCCCACGACGTCCGTGCGAGCCTCGAACAGCTGCTCGCCGCGGCCGCGACCGCGGCGGCCGAGGGCGACGAGGCGACCGCGCGGGCCGCCCTCGACACGGCCGAGACGGTGGCGACGAACAAGCTCCCGGCCGGCGAGCGGCGCGACCGCGTTCGGTGGGGCTGTACGGCGGCGCTCGACGCCCTGCCGAACGCGGATCTCGCGGCCGCCTACGCGACCGCGACCGCGGAGGCCGTCGCGGCGTAGGCGTCGCGTCCGCCGCGAGAGCACCGACGATTTCACCCGCCGCACCCACGGCCAGGTATGGACCGGCGCGATTCGCGGTTCGCCCTCCTGAGTACCCTGCTCGCCGTCACGCTGTTGAACACGCTCGACGCTCCGACCGCGCCGTGGTTCCGCACGGCGTCGGCCGCGCTCGGAGTCGCGACGCTGCTGTACGCCGGCTCCGTCGTCTTGCGCCCCCTCCTCGCGTGGCTCCCCGCCCGGTAGCGCGGGCCGGCCCCCTCGCTTTTGCCCGTCGAGCGCCTGTCTCCGTCCATGCGCGTCGCCTCACTGCTGCCTTCCGCCACCGAGACGCTGTTCGCGCTCGGCGTCGAGCCGGTCGGCGTCTCTCACAGCTGCGACCACCCGACCGCCGCCCGCGAGCGCCCGACGCTGACGAGCACGGTCGTCGACCACGAGGACCGCTCGGCCGCGGACATCGACGCGCAGATGCGGGCGGTCGACGGCGCGGTCTACGACCTCGATACGGAGCGACTCGCGGCCCTCGAACCCGATCTGCTCGTCACGCAGGCGACCTGCGACGTCTGCGCGGTCGACGCGAGCGAGGTCCGCGCGGCCGCCGAGCGGCTCGACCCCGCGCCAGACGTGCTCGCGTGCGACCCGCACTCCTTCGCGGACGCGCTCGACGACGTCGTGCGGATCGGCGAGGCCGTCGGTGCGACCGACGCCGCGACCGCCCTCCGAGCCGACCTCCGCGAGCGCGTCGACGCGGTCCGCGAGCGCGCCGAGCGCGCGGTCGCCGACGAGGGCCGCCCGCGCACCGCCGTCCTCGACTGGACCGACCCGCCGATCCGCGCGGGCCACTGGGTGCGCGACATGGTCGCGATCGCGGGTGGCGACCCGTCGTTCCAGCCCGACGGCCCCTCGGAGCCGGTCGCGTGGGACGACGTGCGCGCGTTCGACCCCGAGGCGCTCGTCGTCGCGCCCTGCGGGTTCGACCGCGACCGCGCCGTCGACGCGGTCGGCGACCTCGCCGACCGACCCGGCTTCGCGGACCTGTCCGCGGTCGCCGACGGCCGTACCTACGCGGTCGACGGCAACGGCCTCTTCAACCGCCCGAGCCACCGGCTCGTCGACTCGCTGGAGACGCTGTTCGCGTGCCTCCACCCCGAGCACGCCGCGACCGCGCCGGCCGGGAACGACCGGATCGCGCCCGTCGACGACGCCGCGACGCCGTCCGTGCGCGCAGATGGTGGCTGAGGGTGAGAGCGAGGCGGCGGCGTGGCCCCGTCACACGGCTCGGCGCTGGATAAGAACCGGTCGCCGAATACGGCTGTCGACTCCGGCTCGGAACCGATCGAGACGGGGTCGATTCACGAACTCCCGTCGGCCGTACTCGGCTTCCGCTCCACGACGATTTCCGCGCTCGCGAACGCCGTTCCACCTTCGATACTGTTCGGGGTCATGATACTGACCCTGTACGTCCCCGGCGCCCGGTGTGCGTTCTCCAGTGACACCGCTTCTAAATCCGGCGTGTACTCCTCGGAGTCGGGATTCCCCGCCGGCGGCCAGAGCTTGATCACAGACCCCTGCCACTCGGGTTCGTGTTCCTTGAGTTGTATCCTGAAGACCAGCGGGCCCAATCGCGGAAGGATTCCCGGATCGACGTGGACGCTCGCCGACGCGACCGGTCCCTCGTCGGACACCGAGACGACTTCGAGCGCCGACTCCCTCTTATCGGGCGGATAGCCGAGACACCCGCTCGATGCCACTGCGAGCGCCGCAACGCCGACTCCGCGACGACTCACCGCGTCACTCTCCTCAGTCCCCACACTGCTCACCCCGTCTCCCGCCTCGTTGTGACCGTCTCATACTTCCACCGTAGTTCTTCGCGGGCACGCTCCGCACACGTTGAGCGCTGTCTGCGCCGTAGTAAGTGTTTTCTGCCAGTTGACGCGTTTTCAGCGTGCCTGCGGTCTCTCAGTAGGTCCCCGCTCCGTGTTCGGCAGCGTCTCGCCGAGCTCTCACTCGTGGCGTAATTCGGGAGAAGCGGGGGCTCGACCGTCCGCTCAGGTCTCCGCCCGGTCGCGCAGCCCCGACAGCGTCCCCGCCTCGCGGAGGTCGGCGACGGTACAGTACCACGCGCCGCGCACGCCGTTCAGGTCGTTCTCGACGGGACTATCGAGCGGCACGAGTTCGTCGAACTCGAAGACGACCACGACGCGCTCCTCCGAGAACGGATCGATGAGCGCCGCCCAGTCGCTCTCGTCCATCGGGCCGGGGTCGCCGCGCGCCTGTTCGGTGCGGTCCACGACGCGGGCGTAGTGTGTGACCGCGGAGACGGGGGCGGTGCGGTAGAAGGCCATGTAGTCGAACTCGGCGCGGGTGCGGTCGTACGAGCGCGGCGCGGGGTAGAAGCCCGCGCGGCAGCGCTCGAAGGTGTCCGGTTGCGTCGCGACGACGCAGACGCGGGCGTCGTCCGGCGCGTCGTCGTCGGGGGCGTCGGCGGCGAAGCGGTCGAGGTCCACACGCGGGATCACCGGCGAGCGCGGATATATCCGCCGCCGGCGCGTACCGGGGGGTAGATGGCACGGAGCGCGACGAGCGCGCGCGGCGGTCCCCGCGAGCGCGACGAGACGGACGCGGCACGCGGCGAGGAGTCGCCCGCCGATCGGTCGGGGCCGCCGGCCCTCGCGATCGACGGGCTCACCAAGCGGTTCGGCGAGGGCGACGACGCGGTGACGGCGGTCGACGACGTGAGCCTCACGGTCGAGCGCGGCTCCGTCGTCGGCCTGCTCGGGCCGAACGGCGCGGGCAAGACGACGCTGATCAAGTGCGCCCTCGGGATCGTCATCCCCGACGCGGGGTCGGTCCGGGTGTTCGGGACGGACGTGCGCGACGGCCGCCGCACAGCGTACGCCGACGTGGACGCGATGTTGGAGGGCGCGCGCAACGACTACTGGCGGCTCACCGTCCGGGAGAACCTCCGGTACTTCGCGACGATCAGCGGGGTCGACCCCGACTCCGTGGCGGCGCGCCACGACCGGCTGCTCGACCGGCTCGACTTAGCCGACAAGGCGGACACGCCCGTCCGCGACCTCTCGCGGGGGATGAAACAGAAGGTGTCGCTGGCGAGCGTGCTGGCGGGCGGCGCGGAGCTCGTCTTCTTGGACGAGCCGACGCTCGGCCTCGACGTCGAGAGCGCGCGGACGCTCCGGGCGGAGCTGCGCCGGTTGGCGGTCGAGGAGGGACTCACCATCGTCGTCAGCAGCCACGACATGACGACGATCGAGGCGGTGTGCGACCGCGTCGTCATGCTGTCGAACGGGCGGATCGTCGCGGACGACGGCGTCGAGGCGCTGCTCGACGCCGCCGACCGCGACGCCGTCCGGGTGGCGAGCCCCGACCTCGACGCCGAGACGGTCGCGGGGCTCCGCGAGTCGTTCGAGATCCTCGACGTCGACCGCGAGGCGCGCCCGCCCGCGGTGACGGTCGCGGCCGGCGGCGACCGCTTCTACGACGTGGCCGACGCGCTCCGCGCGGCCGGCGTCACGGTCTCGGACGTCCGTACGGTCCAGCCCGACCTCGAAGAGGTGTTCCTCGAACGCACCGGCACCGCGTCCGACGCCTCGCTCGGCGGTGAGTCGCCGTGAGCGCGGACGCGACGCCGCCGGAGGAGCCGGCGACCGAGGGGACCGGCGACGCGGCGCGGGCCGGCGACGACCCCCGCTCGGCAACCTACTACCACCTGGCGCGGGCGGTCCTCTATCGCGAGTTCCTCATCTTCGTGCGGTACCCGGCCAACGCGATCGGCGGGATCGTGGTGTCGCTGTTCTTCTTCGGGGCGCTGTTCCTCGGCGGGCAGCTGCTCGCCGGGCAGGCGCTCACCGACTCGATCGAGGGGATCGTCGTCGGCTACTTCCTGTGGACGCTGTCGGTGGGCGCGTACTCGTCGGTGTCGAACGACATCGGCAGCGAGGTGCAGTGGGGGACGCTCGAACGCCACATCACCACGCCGTTCGGCTTCGCGCCCGTCGCGCTGCTGAAGGGGGTCGCGAAGGTGGTGCGCACCTTCATCACGAGCGCGGTGATCCTCGCCGCGATGCTCCTCATCACCGGGACGCGGCTCAGCCTCGCCCCGGTCACCGTGGTCGCGGTCGCGGGGCTGTCGATCGTCTCCGTGCTCGGCCTCGGCTTCGCCGCCGGCGGCGTGACGGTGCTGTACAAGCGGATCGGCAACTGGCTCAACCTGCTCCAGTTCGGGTTCGTGGCCCTCATCTCCGCGCCCGTCTTCGACCTGCCGTGGACGCGGGTGCTCCCGCTGGCGCACGGCAGCGCCATGCTCCAGCGCGCGATGGTCGACGGGGTGCGGCTGTGGGAGTTCCCGCTCGCCGATCTGGCGCTGCTCGTCGCCGTCGCGCTCGGCTACCTGTTCGGCGGCTACCTCGTCTTCCAGTACGCCACGGCGCGCGCCCGGCGGCTCGGCGTGCTCGGCGACTACTGAGCGCCCCGCCACGGCCGCCGAGGCCGTCTAACCCGACGCGTCGGCGTCGGCGTCGGCGGCCGTCAACACGGCGTAGATCATCGCCACCGGTATCGCCGCGCCGAGCGCGCCGGTCGGGACGACCGACCGCGGCGCGCCGACGAGCAGCAGCAGTCCGACCGCGACGCCGGCCGCCGCGCCGCCGGCGAGGAGTATCGCTCGGGATCTCCGCATATCCGACCGACGATCGCGGAGGGGTATGTACGTGCCGGGTCGGCGACTCCCGGGCGGGGATCGTCGCCGTCGCGGTCGCCACCCACGTTTCACCCCCGCACGGCCGACGTCTCGCGTCACTCCCGCGCGGTCGCCACCGCCTCCACCACCGCTCGCGCGTTCGCAGCGATCCGGTCGTACTCGCCGGCCCCGACGGCGTCGCGGTCGACGATGGCGCTGCCGACGCCGACGGCCGCGGCGCCGGCCTCGACGTACGCCCCCGCGTTGTCGGCGCTCACGCCGCCGGTCGGGACGAGCGGGATCTGCGAGAGCGGCCCGCCGAGCGCCGCGACGTGGGCCGGGCCGCCGGTCTTCGCGGGGAACACCTTCACGAAGTCGGCGCCCGCCTCGAACGCGTCGAGCGCCTCGGTCGGCGTGTACGCCCCGGCCGCGATCGGCGTGCCGTACCGGTTCGCGGTGCGGATGACCGCTCTGTTCACCGTCGGCGTGACGACGAACTCCGCGCCGGCGAGCTGGGCCGCCCGGGCGGTCTCCGCGTCGAGGACGGTCCCGACCCCGACCGCGGCGTCGACGCGGTCCGCGACCGCCTCGATGGCCGCGGTGACGTTCGGCGTGTCCGCCGTTATCTCCAGGGCCGCCACGCCGCCCTCCGTGACCGCCGCGGCGACGTCCGGGGCGTCCTCGACGCTCACGCCGCGGAGGATGGCGATCACGCCCGTCTCCGCGATCCGCTCGACGCTGTCTGGTCGCATGGCGGCCCTCCGCCGCCGAGGCTCTTAAATCGGCCCCGTTCGGCGGGCGGAGCGATCGTCTCGGCCCTCCGACCACCCTGCCCCGTCCCACCGACCGCTCCGACCCGACTTGCCGACTGCTCCGACTCGCCGATCCGCCGACCGTCCCGTTTTTAATCGGCTCCAGCCGTTGTCGACACCACGGAACCGACCCGACAATGCACATCACCGACTACGAACTGTTCGAGGTCCCGCCCCGGTGGCTCTTCCTGAAGCTGACCACCAGCGACGGCGCGGTCGGCTGGGGGGAGCCGGTCGTCGAGGGGCGGGCCCGGACGGTCGCGACCGCGGTCGAAGAGCTGCTCGACAACTACCTGCTTGGCGAGGACCCGACGCGGATCGAGGACCACTGGCAGACGATGTACCGCGGGGGCTTCTACCGGGGCGGCCCCGTCCTGATGAGCGCCATCGCGGGGATCGACCAGGCGCTGTGGGACCTGAAGGGGAAGCAGTTCGGCGCCCCGGTCCACGAGCTGCTCGGCGGCCGCGCCCGCGACCGCGTCCGCGTCTACCAGTGGATCGGCGGGGACCGCCCGGCCGACGTGGGCGAGGCCGCCCGCGAGAAGGTCGACGCGGGGTTCACCGCCCTGAAGATGAACGCCACCGCGGAGCTGCGCGCCGTCGACGCGCCCGCGGCGGTGTCCGACGCCGTCGACCGCATCGCGGCGGTCAGGGAGGCGGTCGGCGACGAGGTGGACATCGGCGTCGACTTCCACGGCCGCGTGTCGAAGCCGATGGCCCGGCGGCTGGCGGCGGCGCTCGAACCGTACGACCCGATGTTCGTCGAGGAGCCGGTGTTGCCCGAGAACAACGACGCGCTGCCGGCGATCCGGGCGTCGACGACCGTCCCGATCGCCACCGGCGAGCGGATGTACTCTCGGTGGGAGTTCAAGGAGGTGCTCGAGGCCGACGCCGTCGACGTGATCCAGCCGGACGTCTCGCACGCGGGCGGCATCACCGAAGTGAAGAAAATTGCCTCGATGGCCGAGGCGTACGACGTGTCGGTCGCGCCCCACTGCCCGCTCGGACCGATCGCGCTCGCCTCCTGTCTCCAGGTCGACGCCTGTACGCCGAACGCGCTCATCCAGGAGCAGTCGCTCGACATTCACTACAACGAGACGAGCGACGTCCTGGACTACCTCGCCGACCCGTCCGTGTTCGACTACGAGGAGGGGTTCGTCGACGTCCCCGACGGCGACGGGCTCGGTGTCGAGATCGACGAGGACTACGTCCGCGAGCAGGCGGGCGACGTCGACTGGCACAACCCCGTCTGGCGGCACGCCGACGGCTCCGTCGCGGAGTGGTGACGATGCGGGGACCCACACGCCGCGGGCGATCGCGAGGAGAGCAATGACCCGGCGCCACGACTCGCCGCGCGAACACGCCGTGCCCGGTCGCTTCGCCGGACAGACGGCGATCGTGACGGGATCGACCCGCGGCATCGGCGCGGGGATCGCGGAGCGGCTGGCCGCCGAGGGCGCGAACGTCGTCGTCAGCGGCCGGAGCGAGGACGCCGGGGAGGCGGTCGTCGAGCGGATCGACGAGGCGACCGGCGGGGACGCGGGCGACGCGGTCTTCGTCCGCGCGGACATGCGCGACCCCGAGGACGTCGCCGCGCTCGCCGAGGCGGCCGTGGCGGCGCACGGCTCGCTCGACGTGCTCGTGAACAACGCCGGCGTCCAGACCGAGACCGCGGCCGACGAGGCGTCGCTCGACGACTGGGCGTTCGTCGTGGAGACGGACTTCCGGGCGTACTGGCTGGCGGCGCGGGCGGCGCTCGAACACATGGACCGGGGCGCGATCGTCAACGTCTCGTCGAACCACGCGCACGCGACGATGCCGAAGCACTTCCCGTACAACGCGGTGAAGGCCGGGATCAACGGGATGACGCGCTCGCTCGCGGTCGACTTCGGCCCCAGCGTCCGGGTGAACACGGTCGTCCCGGGCTGGGTGGAGATCGAGCGCACCCGCGACGAACTCCCGGAGGGGCGGTTCGAGGAGGTGGAGTCGATCCACCCGACCGGGCGCATCGGCACGCCGAGCGACGTCGCCGGGGCGGTGTCGTTCCTCGCGAGCGAGGACGCCGCGTACGTCACCGGTTCGGCGCTGCTCGTCGACGGCGGCCGCGGCGCGGTGCTCCAAGACGACGTGCTCCCCGACTACCGGGCGCGCGAGGACTCCGCCGAAGACGAGGCGTGACCGGCGC
>NZ_CAKZRO010000098.1 GCF_937146585.1 uncultured Halorubrum sp.
CGACTTCGTCCTCCCGCTGGCGGCGTATCCGGCCGCGTTCAGCGACGGCGAGAACGTCCGCCGCATGATGAACGGGCTCGAACACGAGCCGAACGAAGAGAACTAAGCGCGGTCGCCGACGCGGGCCCACCCCCACCGACGCGACCGCCCGCGACGGCGCAGTCGCCGGGTTCACCGGGCGTGACCCGAGCCGAAAACATATGCCGCCCCCTCGCCTAGCGTCGGACGATGCTGCTCGTCCTCTGTGTCGACCTCGACGACGACCTCGGCCGCAAGACGGGGATCCCCACCCCCGTCATCGGCGACGAGGACGTCACCGAGGCCGCGGTCGCGCTCGCGACCGCCGACCCCGAGGACTCCGACGTCAACGTCCTCTTCCAGGGCGTCAACGTCCACGACGAGCTGGCGGCGGAGGGCGAGGCCGTCGAGGTCGCGGCCGTCACCGGCGTCGACGGCCCCGACGTGAAGGCGAACCGCGCGGTCGGCCAGGAGGTCGACCGCGTGCTCGCCGAGCTGTCGACCGGCGAGGAGGTGTCCGCGGTCGTGATCACCGACGGCGCCCAAGACGAGTCCGTCCTCCCCGTGATCCGGTCGCGGATGCCGATCGACGGGATGCGCCGGGTCGTCGTCCGCCAGGCGCAGGACCTCGAGTCGCTGTACTACACGATCAAGCAGGTCCTCGCGGACCCGGAGACCCGGGGGACGATCCTCATCCCGCTCGGCGTCCTCCTGTTGATCTACCCGCTCGTCGTGGTCGCGAACCTCTTCGACGTGGCCGGGGCGGCCGTGCTGGGGATCCTCTCCGGCGCGGTCGGGCTCTACTCGCTGTTCCGCGGGCTCGGCCTCGAGGAGACGGTCGACGGGACCGCCGAGACCGTCCGCACCGTCCTCTACACCGGCCGCGTGACGCTCGTCACCTACGTCGTCGCGCTCGCGCTCATCGTCGTCGGCGGCGTTCAGGGGATCGAGACCGTCGACGTCGTCCGCGGCGTCCAGGGCGGCTCGCTCGCCGCCGGGACCGGCCTCGCGGCGTTCGTCCACGGGTTCGTCCAGTGGCTCGGCGTCGCGGGCGTCACCTCCAGCCTCGGGCAGATCACCGACGAGTACCTCGCCGGCCGGTTCCGGTGGCGCTACCTCAACGCGCCCTTCTACGTCGCCTCCATCGCCGTGGTGCTGTTCGCGGTCTCGGGGTTCTTCCTCCCGGACGCGCCGGGCGTGACGGCGCTCGGACTCTCGGAGCTGGCGATGGCGCTCGCCGCCGGGACGCTCATCGGCGTGTTGAGCACGCTCGCGTTCGCCGTCGCGGAGTCGCAGCTCCCGTCGACGGAGCCGGTGTGAGGCCGCCACGGAGACGCCGGAGGCGAGCCGGGGCGTCCGCCGTCGAACGGGTCAGGCCGGGCCGGTCTGCCAGCCGACGAATCGGTCGAACCCGTAAGTGAGCCCGAGGTACAGCGCGGCGAACACGACCCAGCGGAACACGTCGAACGTGCCGGTGAACGCGAGGACGTTGAAGACGTACGAGAGCGACGCTCCGACGAATCCGGCGACGAGGAGGGTGCGGCGGTCGTCCATGGGTGCCGCTCGCCGCTTCACGGCTTCGCTCTTCTGCCGGGAGAGCGCCTCGATCCGGCCGTTTCACGGCGCCGGCGGCGCGCTCGCGGCGGCGGGGGCGCCTACCGCGGCGTCCAGGAGTCGCACGCTTCCATGTCGTCCATCAGCTCGTCGTAGTGCGCGCAGTAGGGCCGCATTCCGTCGTCGGTCCGGACGTAGTCGAACTCCGCGCAGTTACCGCAGTAGGCGTCGCCCGGGCCGTCGCGCGCGGCGGGGGAGCCGGGCGAGGGCGCGGACTCGGGCGTCGCGGGCGACGACGGGCCGCCCGTCGGCCCCGCGTCGTCGAGCGGCGACGAGATGTCCGCGTCGGCGCTGCCGCCGTCGCTCACGCCCGGCGAGGCGGGACCAGTGCGGCCCCCGGCGTCGACCCCTCGCCCCGTTCCGTTGCCGTTCGTTCGGCCGGTCGCGGCTCCGGCGGCGTCCGATCCCGGCGACGCACCGACCCCCGGCCCCGCCGTCGGCGCGGACGGATTCGGTTCTGCGTCGCCGTCGGCGCCGGCGGCATCGGGACGGTTCGTCTGCGTCTCGACGTCGCCGTCGGGCGTGCCGCCGAGGAGGCCGACGCCGCCGCGGCTCCCGAGCTGGTCGCGGGGGACCTCGACGACCTTCGTCTCGCCCTTGTGGGTCACCTCCATCGAGACGGTGCCGCCGGGGTCGTTGCGGGTCTTGAAGTTGGCGACGCCGACGAACACGCTCCACAGCGTCGTCGCGGCCCCGAGGAAGTAGACGCCCGCGGTGGGGAGCGTCAGGTCGGTCAGCTCCGGGCGCGGCCCGCCCACCCACTGCTGGGGGTACGCGTGCGCGAACAGCGCCACGCCGAGGCACATGACGACCGCGCCGACGATCGCCGCGGCGTAGGTGTTGCGGTCGGCCGGGAGGACGGCCATCACGCCGAGCAGCACGAGCGGGACGCCGACGCCGCCGAGGATCCCGCCGACCTCGCGAGCGGTTCCCGAGGTGTAGCTCGCCGGCAGCGCCACCTCGGCCGCCACGAGGATGCCGGCGAGGAGGAGCAGCGCGCCCGCGACGAACGACCCCACACCGAGGTACAGTCGACGCGGGTCGACCCCGGAGCGCCCCCGTCCGCCGTACGCCTCCGAGAGACTGGTCATGGGTGGGGTACGTCGTCCACCGTGAAAACAGTACGTCAGACATTCACCTGCGCCGGGGGACGGGAGCGGCCCGGCTCGCTCTGTCCCGGCCGGTCACGTTCCGCGCCGAACCCGTCGGTCAGACCAGCGCGTCGACGTCGACGTGGGCGGTGAGCAGCTCGGCCATCCGGTCGACCGTGCGCACGTCTCGGGTGCGGCCGCCGCGGACGACCTCCTCGGCGCGGTCGATGGCGGTGACCGTGTCGGTGTTTATCGCCAGCACGGGCTTGCCCGCGTCGGCGGCCTTGCCCAGCACCGCGCCGGAGGGCCGGTGCCCGCCGGTGAGGACGAGGCAGGCGACCCCGGAGGCGTCGAGCGCCGCGGTCTGGACGTCCGCGCGGTCGCCGCCGGTGATGACGGCGGCGTCGCGGGCGCGCCGGAAGTACCGCAGCGCCTCGTCGCCGCCCATCGCGCCGACGAGGAAGCGCTCGACGAAGGCGTCGGTGGGCGCGTCGGTGAGGAGCTCCGCGCCGAGCTCGTCCGCGAGCTCGCCGACCGTGACGCCGGCGAGCTCCTTCTCGTACGGGAGCGCGCCGAAGACGGTGATCCCCCTCGACTCGAGGAACGGGATGCCGTCCTGGTCGAGCGACTCGAAGGCGTCGTCGGACACCTTGTTGAACACGACGCCGGCGAGGCGGTCGCCGAACGCGTCGGCGGCCGCCAGCACCTCGTCTAGGTCGTTCGGCGAGCCGTACTCGGCGACGAGGACGACGTTCGCGTCGAGCAGCTCCGCCACGTCGACGTCGGTGAGGTCGACGACGCCGCCGGTGGTCCAGCTGCCGCCGCCCTCGACGAACACTCGGTCGTGGTCGGCCGCGATGCCGTCGTACTCCTCGCTGATGCGGTCGCGCAGGGCCTCGGAGTCCTCGGTGCCGCGGATCGCCCCCTCGACGAACGTCGGCGAGTAGACGACGGGCTCCATCTGGTGCATCTCGGCGTCCAAGCCGAGCACCTCGCGTGCGAGCATCGGGTCCTGGTCGAGCGTCTTGCCGACGTTCGACTGCAGTCGGGTCCCCTTCGGTTTCATGTAGCCGACGCTGCGGTCGCGGTCGGCGGCGAGCCGCGCGAGGGCGACGGTGATCGCTGTCTTTCCGGCGCTGTCTCCGGTCGCGGTGACGAGTGTGGTGGGTGTGTCAGTCATTGGTGGGTTCCTCCGCGTCGAGCGGCTGCTGTTCGGTCGCCGAGGCGTCGAGTGCCTCCGGGTCGACGGTGAGTCTCACGTCGACGGCGGCGGCGTTCGTGCCGCCGTCGTCGTCGGGCAGTGCGACGAGGGGGTTGATGTCGAGTTCGAGGATGGCCGGGAAGTCGGTGACCAGCTGCGAGAGCCGGCCGATCGTCTCGATCACGGCGTCGACGTCGACCGGGTCGCGGCCGCGCGCGCCTCGGAGCAGGGGCGCCGACTGGATCTCCTCGGTCATCTCGCGGGCCTCGGGCTCGGAGACGGGCGCGACGCGGAAGGTGGTGTCCTCCATCACCTCCACGAAGATGCCGCCCAGTCCGAACATCAGCAGCGGCCCGAACTGCGGGTCGCGGTTCATGCCGACGATCGTCTCGACGCCGTCGTCGAGGTCGACCATCTCCTGTACCTGGACGCCGAGGACGGTCGCGTCCGGCTGGTAGTTGCGGGCGCGGGTGATGAGGTCCTCGTAGGTGTCCGCCACGTCCTCGTCTCCGACGCCGACGGCGACGCCGCCGATGTCGGACTTGTGGAGGATGTCCGGCGAGACGATCTTCATCACCACGTCGCCGTCGACGCCCTCGGCGACCTCGCGGGCGCGGGCGGGGGAGTCGACGATCTCGCCGTCGGGCGTGGGGATCCCGTACGCGTCGAGCAGCTCCATCGCCTCGACGCCGAGGCGGTTGTCGTCGCGGTCGCGCACCGAGCCGAGGATCTCGCGGGCGCGCTCGCGGTCGACGTCGAACGACAGCGGGTCGGCGTACTCCCGCCGCTTGATGTCGCGGTAGGTCGCGAGCGTCGCGAGGCTGTCGATGGCGCGCGCCGGATCGAAGTAGCAGGGGATGCCGCGCGACTGGAGCTGCTGTTTCGGCTCGCGGGTCCGGTCGCCGCCCATCAGGCAGGCGGCGACGGGCGCGTCCATCTCGTCGCTCACGTCGGTGATCGCGTCCGCCAGCTCGTCGAAGTCGATCGTCGCCGTCGGCGCGGCCAACACGAGGGCGGCGCCGACGTTGTCGTCCGCGACGGTGATCTCGAGCGCCTCGCGGAACCGGTCGACGTCGGCGTCGCCGATCACGTCGACCGGGTTGTGGATGTTCGCCTCCTCGGGCATCGACTCGGCGAGCGCGTCGCTCGTCTCGCGGGTAAACGACGCCATGTCGAGGTCGGCGTCGCCGACCGCATCGGTCGCCATCACGCCGGGGCCGCCGGCGTTCGTGACGATGGCGACGCTGTCGGTGTCGGGCAGCGGCTGGCTCCCGAGGATGCCCGCCGAGTCGAACAGCTCGTCGACCGACTCCGCGCGGATGACGCCGGCCTGGTCGAGGCCGGCCTCGTACGCCTTGTCGGAGCCGGCGAGCGTGCCGGTGTGCGAGGAGGCCGCCTGCGCGCCGGCGCTCGTCCGGCCGGACTTCACGGCGACGATGGGGGTGTCCTGCGTCGTCTCGCGGGCGGTCTCGATGAACTCGCGGCCGTCCTCGATCCCCTCGAGGTAGCCGATGATCACGTCGGTCTCCTCGTCGGACCCCCAGTGGTCGACGAAGTCCGTCTCGTCTAAGACGGCCTTGTTGCCGAGCGAGACGACGTCCTTGAAGCCGATCCCGTTGTCGTTGGCCCAGTCGAGGACCGCGGTGACGAACGCCCCCGACTGGCTCATGAAGGAGAGCCCGCCCGGGAGGGCGTTCTCGGGGCCGAACGTGGCGTTCATGCCCGAGGGGGTCGACATGATCCCTAGGCTGTTGGGGCCGACGACGTCGAGGTCGTACTCGTCGGCTAGCTCCGCGAGGCGACGCTCCCTCGCCGCTCCGTCCTCTCCCGTCTCGCCGAACCCGGCGGTGATCACGACGACGTTACGGACCCCCGCCTCGCCGCACGCCTCGATGGCGTCTAACACGATCGAAGGCGGGACGACGACGACGGCGACGTCGGCGTCCGCGTCGGCGACGTCGTCGACGCACGGCGTCCCGAGCACCTCGTCGTAGTTCGGATTGACGGGGACCGTGTCGCCGGCGAAGTCGTCGAGGAGGTTCGACGTGACCGCGCGGCCGACCGCGCCCTCGCGGGCGGTCGCGCCGACGACGGCGACCCGGTCCGGGTCGAACAGCTCGTTGAGCGTACCCATCAACGTGTGAGTACGCGAAGCGCCGGCTTAAGATCGGTGGGATGTTCTTCGGAATCCGAGTCAACGGTGAACGATCGATCGGGTTCCGGTCACTCGTCGGTCGACTCCGAGTACGGGTCCCGTGGGACGCCGTGGGTCGCGGCGGCGTCGTCGGGCGCTTCGTTCGGGGCGGGGTCGGAGCGCGCGACCGGCGCGCCGCCGTCCGCCTCGGCCGGGCCGGCCGCGACCCCGCCGGGGTCGCCCCACGTTCCCCCCGGAGGCGTCGACTCGCAGTCGGCGTCCGGCACGCTGATCGTCACCGCGTTCCCGTCGGCGCCGGAGTCGAACGTCAGGTCGCCGCCCGAGCGGTCGGCGATCCAGTAGACGAGCCACAGCCCCATCCCGCCGGTGTGCGTCAGGTCGTCCATCTCCCAGCGGTCGGTGATCGGGTCGCGCTCCTCCGCGGGGATCGGCGGCGCGTTGTCCCGGACGGTGATCTCGACGCGGTCGGCCGGCGCGGTGACCTCGACCGCCACCTCCGGGGCCGCCTCCGCGTGTTCGACGGCGTTCTCGACCAGCTCCGCGATCGCGTAGTCCAGTTCGGGGTGGGTGAACGCCCGGAGGTCGTCGGGACAGCGGACGGACACCTCGGCGGCCGCCGCGTCGCAGTCGGCGAGCGCGCTGTCGACCGCGGTCTCGACGAGCGACGCGACCCGGAGCGGCTTCGGCGGCTCCTTCCGCCGGAGCAGGTCGATCACGCCGCGCTGCTTCTCGGCCGAGGTCAACAGGTCGTCCGCGACGCGCCGGATCGTCTCCGCGTGGTCGACCAGGTCGGCGGCGAGGCCGGCCGCGTCGTCGAGCGGGGCGTCCGCCGCGCGGAGCGCGTCGTCCACGCGGGTCGCGATCTGCTCTGCGGTGCCGTCGACGATGTTCATGTCGTTGCGGATCGTGTGGCGCAGCAGGTTGTCCATCACCGTGAGCTGGCGCTTCCGGCGGTACTCGTCGGTGACGTCGCGGGCGAAGCCGGTTATCGCGACGACCGCGTCGTCCTCGACGACGGGCCGGGCCGGCACGCGCACCCAGCGCATCCCCTCGCCGCCGGTGCCGATGCGGTAGTCGAGGTTCGTCGACTCGCCGGCCGAGAGCCGCTGCATCGCGTCCTCGACCGCCGGGCGGTCGTCCGGGTGGACCATCTCGAGGAACGCCTGCGGCTCTTCGCGCATCGTCTCGCGGTCGATGCCGAACACCGGCTTCACCGCCTCGTTGACGAACAGCAGCTCGCTCCAGTCGGCGGTGAACATCCACAGCACGTCCGGCGAGGTGGACGCGATCGTCTCCAGCCGCCGGCGAGACTCGACCTCGAGCGTGACGTCGCGGGAGCTCAGCGCGTAGCCGTCGAGCCCGGTCTCGCTCGGCGGGAACACGCGGGTCCGGACCCACACCCAGTCGTCGTCGGCGGTGCGGTACCGGTACTCCATCGGGGTGTCGGGCGGCTCGCCGTCGACGAGGAGCGTCTCGAACGTCGCGAGGACGCGGTCGATGTCGTCGGGGTGGATCAGGTCGAACGCGTTCGTCCCGACGAGCTCCTCGGGGTCGTAGCCGAGGAGGTCGCGCGTGGCGGCGTTGAGATACTGGAACTGCCCCGCCCGGTCGATCACCGTGACCTTGTCCTGCGAGAGGTCGAGCAGGGTATCGGGTGCCGGTGATCGTGGCATACGGAGTACCTGCGAGAGCGGGAGTATAATACTGTCCGCGCGATTATCAGGGCCGAAAACGAACGATCGGCACAGGTTCGCGTGTTCTGCTCCCGCCGGCGGTCAGCGGGCGGGGGCGGCTCGGTCGATCGGAACCGGCACCGGAGCGCGGCGGATCGCGACCGAGCGGAGTAGGGCGGCGGCTCAGTCGGCCGAGACGCCGGGGGCGTCGATCGAGGCGGCCAGCGGGTCGGCCCCCTCGCGGTCGACCGTGAGAGAGACGCCCCCGTCGTCGAGTTCGATCGCGGCGTCGGCGGCGTCGCGGACGTACTCCGCGGCGTGGTCGCCGTCGGGGTCGAAGCGGACGCCCTCGGCGAGCAGGGGCGTCTCGCTCAGCAGCTCCACTTTCCGGTAGGCGGTCGAGAGCGCGATGTCGCAGGCCTCGGCCAGTTCGCTCGTCGTCTTCGGCGTCGCCGCGGCCGCGAGGATCGCCCGACAGTCGGCGTCGGCGAGCGCCTCGAACGTCGCGTCGAGCGCCGCGTCTCCCTCGGTCGTCGTCGTCGCGTCGTTCGTCCGCGGGGGGCGTTTCATATCTGTACGTACCGGCTCCACCCACCCGAACGGTGACCCATCATATGCGGGGCGTTTTATACCGCGGCGTCGCGCCCGCCAACGTTTTTGCCCGGGACGGGTAGGGACGAACGAGATGGGATCGGGAATCCGGGCGGAGGTCTCGCTGCCGGCGGCGGCGCCGTCGCCGTTCGACGGCGTCGTCGACGGCGCGGCGACGGTCGCCGAGATCGAGCGCTGTACGCCCGCGGACGACGCCGAGCGCGTCGTCCTCGAGTTCATCGCGGACGCCGACCTCTCGGTTCCCGAGGGGGTCGAGGTCGTGTTCGACTACGGCGGGCGGGCGGCGTACCGGTTCGACGCGGCCGTCGACCCGGACTCGCCGTTCGCCGTCCTCGACCGGCACGAGACGCCCCTCTCTGAGGCGGTGATCCGCGACGGGCGGCTCCGGATCACCTTCCACGCGACCGACCTGCCGACGCTGCGGTCGGTGTTGGAGGCGTTCCGCGACCGGTGTCCGGACATGGAGGTGCTCCGGCTGCTCCAGTCGACGACGACGCCGACGGAGACGGACCTGGTCACGGTCGACCGGAGCGAGCTGACCGAGCGGCAGCGCGAGGTGCTCGCGGCCGCCTACGAGGCGGGCTACTTCGATCACCCCAAGGGGGCCAACGCCGGCGAGGTCGCCGAGTCGCTCGGCATCGGCCGGTCGACGTTCACGGAGCACGTCGCGGCCGCCCAGCGGAAGCTGTTCGGGTCGCTGCTGGATTGACCGTGTTCCGAAGCCGCGAGAATCCGCGGCCCGTTTGATGAGCGTGGGTGGCGTACCCACAGCTATGACGGGGCGATCCACCCACACCTTCGTCTGCCCGGAGTGTCGGCGCTCGATCGAGGTGGACGACGCGATGCGGGCGACGCTGCTCGAGACGGGCTGTGTCGTCTGCGGCGCGCCGGTCACCGAGGAGGACATCGGCGAGGCACCGACGGTCGGCTGATCGGCCGCGAAGCGATCGCCTCGCGGTCCCCGCCTGCGGTGTCGCGTCGCCGCGTCCCCGTTCTCGACCCCGCGTCGCCTCGTCGCCGCGTCCACGCGCGTCGGCCGTACGTGCCCCGTACCGCCCCGTCGCCGCGTCCACGCGCGTCGCCCGCCCGTACTGTCTCGTTTCCTTTATCACCACGTACGCGGAAGGGCGGGTATGCCGACGAACAGCGAGGTCGAGATGTCGCCGGCCGAAGTGGACGCACACCTGTCGCGCCACGAGACGGGCGTCCTCGCGCTCGCGCGCGACGACGCGCCCTACGCGATCCCGATCTCGTACGGGTACGACGCCGACGACCGCGAGCTGTACCTCCGACTGGTGTCGACGCCCGACAGCGAGAAGCGCGAGTTCCTCGCGTCGACGCCGCAGGCCCGCGTGGTCGTCTACGGTGACGACGACGACGAGTACGCGAGCGTCGTCGGCGTCGGCGCGCTGGAACGGGTCGACCTCGAGGAGCTCACCCCCGAGACGATCGCGCAGTACGGGGAGACGCAGCGCCCCCTCTTCGAGATCTGGGCCGCCGACAAGCCGGACCTCGACATCGAGCTCTACCGGTTCGCCCCCGAGAAGCTGACCGGGCGGACGGTCGTCGTCGAGCGCGACGAGTCGTAAGACGGGCTCGCCGTCGGGCGTTCGTTCGGGCGATCGCCTCGCGCCGTGTCAGCGACACCACAAACTTATGCCGGTCGCGTCGCGACTCACGCTGAGCGACGAATGACGCAATTATGAACGGAACGCGCCCCGACGACACCGCTCGCTCGCGAGTCGCCGCCCTCCTCGACCGCCTCTCGACCGCGCTGGCCGCGCGGGTCGCGGTCGACCGACGCGCGCTCGCGGCCTTCCGAATCGGGCTCGGGGCGGTGTTGCTCGCCGACCTCGCGGCGCGGTCGCGGTCGCTGACCGCCTTCTACACCGACGCCGGCGTCCTCCCCCGCCGCGCGCTGTTCGCGGACTACGTGGGGACGCTCTCGGTCCACGCCCTCGTCGGCGAGCCGTGGGCCGTCGCGCTGGTGTTCGCCGTCGCGGGCGCGGCCGCCCTCGCGCTGTGCGTCGGCTACCGGACCCGGCTCGCGACCGCGGTCTCGTGGCTGTTACTGCTCTCGCTTCACGCCCGGAACCCGATGGTGTTGAACGCGGGCGACGACCTGCTCCTCGCGCTGCTGTTCTGGAGCCTCGTTCTCCCGCTCGGCGCGCGCTGGTCCGTGGACGCCGTCAGGCGGGCGGACGCGCGGGACGGAGGAGCGGAGGGGACCGACCCCGCGACCGAGGGCGACGCCGGAGCCCCGGCACTGAGCGCGACCGAGACCGCGGTGGCGAACGTCGCCACGATGGCGGTCCTCGCGCAGGTGTTGGTGATGTACCTGACAAACGCCGTCCACAAATTCGAGAGCGAGCTCTGGATGAGCGGCGAGGCGGTCGTGTACGTCATGCAGGCCGACCAGTTCAGCTACCTCCTCGGGAACTACCTCGCGGATTTCAGCCTCCTCCTGCGCGCGTTCACCGTGTTGTGGGTGGCGCTACTCTTTGCGTCGCCGCTACTGCTCCTGCTCACGGGGGTCCCGCGCGCCGCCCTCGCGTCGCTGTTCGTCGGGATGCACCTCGGGATGGCGGTCACGATCCGTGTCGGCCTCTTCCCGATCATCGTCGTCGTCGGCTTCCTCCCGTTCTTTCAGACCCCGATCTGGGACGCCGTCGAACGCGTCGTCGACCGCCTGAACTGGGCGGGCGGGGTCTCGCGCTGGCGTGACCGATGCGTCTCGGTGGCGCGACGCCTGAACGCGGTCGACGCCGCGCTCCCGCGACCGATCGGCGCGGAGCGGCTCACCGCCCTCCGGAGCGGGGGTCTCGGCGGCGGACTCGCCCGCGGGCGCGTCCTCTTCACGACGGTCCTCCCGTACGCGTTCCTCGTGTTGATCCTCTTGTCGAGCGCGGCGTCGGTCGGCTACGCCGAGGTGCCGGACCCCGCCGAGGACGCCTTGGACACCGTCGAGATGAGCCAGTCTTGGCAGATGTTCGCGCCCGACCCGATCCACACGACGCGCTGGGTCGTCGCGGTCGGCGCGCTCGAAGACGGGACCGAGCGGGACGTGTACCGCGACGCCGCGGTCAGCTTCGACCGGCCGGAACGCGCGGAGACCACCTATCGCACCTCGCGGTGGCGGAAGTACCTCAAGAACGTCGACGGCGCGGACAACGAGAACCACCGCTCGTACCTCGCGAACTACCTCTGCGGCGACTGGAACCGCACCCACGAGACGAACGTCGAGACCGTGACGATCTACCGGGCGTACGAGCGGACGAACCCCTACAACGGGACGGTCGAGGCCGCGAACGAGTACGAGCTGATCGAGTACGACTGCTCGGGCGCGTTCATTCAGAACGAGTAGCGAGCTTCGCGTCGCGCGGGCGTGGGGACGCCTCGCCGGCCGCGAGGCGAACGGCGCGAGGGGGCGAAGTGTCGACGTCGACGTGCCCGTGGGAGACGGTGGTGACGGCGAGTCGAGATGCGGTCGGACTCTCGGAGTCGGTCGCCGTGCTCCGGCTGTCATTCGTCGGCGTGTCGCTCGCTAGTGGTATCCACTGTGAACGGCCGGGCTGTGACGAGCGTTTCGGTCGCTTCGGCGGACTCCCGTCGTGGAGGTAGAGAGTCAGGCTTCTCGGGAGACGTGTCGGCGACGAGGGGAGCACGTGATCGCTAGCATCTCGCGGTGCGGCTGGCCGTCCCCGCGACTGGGGCCGAGTTCGAGATGTCGCGGTCACCGCTTGGAGGGGGAGCGGGACGGACGAAATTGCGATCGAGTTCGAACCGGACCGCAACAACACGAGGTACGCAGTGAGGAGACGGGCACGCTCCGCGAGCCAGCGAACGAGGGCCACGAGGATCGCGGCGTCCTCGAGGACGACGCGAGCAAGTTCGCGAAGGCGCGTGATACCCTCCGACAGGGCGAGGTCTGTCGGCAGCGTGGTCCGAACGATATTCGAGCGCCTCACCGGAACGAGAGCTCCCAGCCCGCCGCGACACGCGGACTGCCGTGAGTGAAGCCGACGACGCGCCTGAAAGTCGAACGGTGTCGAGCCGGGAAGCGACCTCAGTGGGGTACGAAACGCGTCGTCGGTGGTTCCCGGCTGTTCTTGCCGGATATATAGGTATGAGATCACGTAACACTCCAGTTAGCGAGAGCGCCGTCGCTC
>NZ_CAKZRO010000099.1 GCF_937146585.1 uncultured Halorubrum sp.
AAGTGGCCCGCGCCGATGGAGTAGCCGTCGCCGTCGCCGCCGGCGACCATCACTTCGATGTCGGGCCGGGCCATCTTGACGCCCGTTCCGACGGGGAGCGCGCGCCCGTGAACGCCGTGGAGCGCGTAGCTGTGCATGTACGTGCCGATCTTCCCGGAACAGCCGATGCCGGCGACGACGAAGGTGTTGTCGGGGTCGTTGCCCGTCTCGGCGAGGGCCTTCATCATCCCGTTCATCGTGCCGAAGTCGCCGCATCCCGGGCACCACGTCGGCTGCTTGTCGGACTTGAAGTCGGTGAATCGAATGTCTGAGCTCATTGGTTACGCCTCCACCCCCTCCGCGAGGGTCGACTTGATCTCCGCTGCGAGTTCGTCGGCCTTGAACCGCACGCCGTTGTACTTGTTCACGCGGTCGACCCGTTCGAGCACGTCGTGTTCGACGAGGTCCGCGAACTGTCCCTGCTCGTTACACTCGACGACGACGGTCGTCTCGGCGGCCGCGACGTCCTCCGAGAGGTCCGGCCGCGGGAAGATGTACGGGACCGAGAGGACCCGCACGTCCTGTCCCTCGTCGTCGAGGATCTCGACCGCCTCGGCGAGCGCGCCCTCGTTCGACCCCCACGTGATCACGAGGGAGTCGGCGTCCGCGTCGCCGAACTCGCGCGGGCTCCAGTCCTCGCGCTCGCGGGCCGTCTCCACCTTCCGGTTGCGCTTGTCGACCTGCGCGACGCGCATCTCGGTGTCCTCCGTCCGGCGGCCCTGCTCGTCGTGTTCGAGGCCGGTGGACATGTGCGCGCCGTCGGCGGTGCCGGGGAACGCCCGCGGCGAGATGCCGTCGTCGGTGAGCTCGTGGGGCTGGAAGCCGCCAGACTCGCTCATGTGGTCGTCGATCGTCGTCTCGTCGACGACGTTGCCGCGCTCGACGTCCACCGCGTCCATGTCGAAGGTGTCCGGAGAGAACGTCTGCTCGGTGACCGCCATCGACAGGTCGGCGGTGAGGTAGACGGGGACCTGGTACTTCTCGGCGAGGTTGAACGCCTCGACCGTCTTCCAGAAGCACTCGTCGATGGTCGTGGGGGCGAGGACGAACCGCGGCACCTCGCCGTGGCCGCCGTACAGCATCTGGTTCAGGTCGCCCTGCTCCTGTTTCGTCGGCATCCCCGTCGAGGGGCCCGAGCGCATCACGTTACAGATGACGAGCGGGGTCTCCGAGGTGGCGATGAGCCCGAACGTCTCGGTCATCAGGTCGATCCCCGGCCCGGAGGTGGCCGTCATCGCGCGGGCGCCGCCCCGAGCCGCGCCGAGCGCCATGTTGATCGCGGAGAGCTCGTCTTCCGCCTGGACCACGTGACCGCCGTACCGGTCGATGCGGCCCGTGAGGTACGTCATCACGTCGGTCGCGGGCGTGATCGGGTAGCCGGCGTAGAAGCGGCAGCCGGCCGCGATGGCACCCATCCCGATCGCCTCGTCGCCGTTGAGGAGGACGTAGTCCTCGTCGGTGGTCTCGAGCGAGTAGTCGAACTCGTGGTCGTACTCGTCGGCGACGTACGACTGCCCCGCCCGCGCCGCCTCCTTGTTGTTGTCGACGAGCTTCTGGCCCTTGTCCTTGAACCGCTTCTCGAGGGCCGAGTCGAGGTTCTCGATGGGGAACTCCGCCACCTCGCAGGCCGCCCCGAGCGCGACGACGTTCCGCATGATAGCGCCGCCGGCCTCCTCGGCCAGGCTCTTGAGCGGCACGTCGAGGCCGATCATCCCCTCGGGGATCTCGACGTCCTGCATCGTCGTCCGTTCGCCGTCGTAGATGATGACGGACCCCTCGTGGAGCTCGTCGAGGTTCTCCTCGATCGTCCGGGGGGTCAACGCGATCAGCACGTCGAGTCGGTCGACGACGCTCTGTACCTTGTCGACGGAGGTCCGCACCTTGTAGGCGGTGTAGCCGCCCCGGATCCGCGATGCGAAGTCCTTCGACGTGAACACGTGTCGACCCGCGCGGGAAAGCGCCTGTGCGAAGATCTTCCCCGTCGAGTCGATGCCGTCGCCGGCCTCTCCGCCGACAGCCCAGTTGAAATCCGCAGCCATGTGCTATGGGCAAGGTTCCGGCGGACTCATCAAAAGGCTTCTGGAAGGAGCCACCGAGGTGTTTTTGGACGAACGTATCTGATCTCGCGAATATTGTGGCATCTCGTCTCCACAACCGGAAGATATCCGAATATAATTGAACACTCATACACCACATTCCTCACGATCGACCCCTCGCGTCGGACCGGTTTTCGACGACCGTCGAAATCTTCCGCTCGACGGCCGGGCGCTCAGGCGCCCGGTCGCCCCTGCGAGGGCGGGTGCGTCGAATCGCGGTCGGCCGAGCGAGCGGGTTTCGACACGGGCAGGACCGACGCCGACGGGAACACGTTTGTGTCTCCCTCGCCGATCCGTGGTATGGACACGACAGCGACGGTCGAGTCGGCCGAGTCGGTCGGCCCCGACACGTACGCCCTCCGCTTCCGCGCCCCCGAGGGGTTCGCCGCCGAACCGGGACAGTTCGTGAAGCTCGGCACCGAGATCGACGGCGAGTCGGTCGCGCGCTTCTACACCCTCTCGTCGCCCCGCGTCGGCGACACCTTCGAGGTCACGGTGGGGATCGACCCCGACGAGGGCGGCGAGTTCTCCGCGTTCCTCGCCGACGCGGAGGCGGGCACCGAGATGACCCTGACCGGTCCCTTCGGCGACCAGCACTACGACGGCGAGGCCCGCGCGGTCGTGATCGCCGGCGGTCCCGGGGTCGGTCCCGCGGTCGCCATCGCCGAGCGCGCGATAGACGAGGACGCCGAGGCCGCCGTCGTCTACCGCGACGACGACGCGGCCCACGCCGACCGGATCGACGCCCTGCGCGACCGCGGGGCCGCGATCCGGCTACTCGGGTCGGACGACGACCTGACCGACGCCGTCGCCGACGTCCTCACGGGCGCGGACGGCGAGACGGTGTTCGTCTACGGCTTCGCCGACCTCGTCGCCGACGCCGAGGCAGCCGTCGACGCGGCGGGCGGCGACGCGGACGCGGCGAAGGTCGAGAACTTCGGCTAGGCACGATCGCGGAGCGGCCGCTCCGCGTCGCGGCCTCCTCACATCGCGGGTCCCTCCTCGCACCGCGGTCGCGTCCGCCGGTGCCGTCACGCTTTACGCGCTCCCCCGAGAGGGCAGGGTATGGACTACCGACGACTCGGGGACACCGGCCTCAGCGTCTCGGAGCTCTGCCTCGGGACGTGGCGGTTCGGACGCGAGACGAACGGCGTCGTGGAGACCGGCCGCGAGGAGGCGCACGAGCTCCTCGACGCGGCCGCGGACCGCGGCATCAACTTCGTCGACACGGCCAACGTGTACGGGACGCCGAACGGGAAGAGCGAGACGTACATCGGCGAGTGGCTCGCGGACCGCGACCGCGAGGACTACGTGATCGCCTCGAAGGTGTACTTCCCGTTCGACGGGCGCGGCGAGCCCGGCCCCAACGACTCCGGGCTCGGCCGGAAGCACATCCGCGCGCAGATCGAGGGGACCCTCGACCGGCTCGACACGGACTACCTTGACGTGTACTACATCCACCGCTGGGACGAGGATACCCCCATCGAGGAGACGATGCGCGCGCTCGACGAGCTGGTCGCCGAGGGGAAGGTCCACCACCTCGGCGCGTCGACGATGGCGGCGTGGCGGCTGACGAAGGCGCAGTGGACCGCCGACGTCAACGGCTACGCGGGCTTCGACGTGGTCCAGCCGCTCCACCACGCGGGCTACTACGAGGACGTGAAGGAGTACCTCGACGTCTGTATCGACCAGGAGCTCGCGGTCTGCCCGTACTCCCCGCTCGCGGGCGGGTTCCTCACCGGGAAATACGAGCGCGCGGATCCGGACGACCCCGAGCAGGTGATCGCCCCGGACGGCTCCCGCGCGAGCTTCGACGACCGGTTCGAGCGCTTCTACCTCTCCGAGCGCGGCTGGAAGGTGCTCGACGCGGTCCGCGCGGTTGCCGACGAACTCGGCGCCACGCCCGCGCAGGTCGCGCTCGCGTGGCTCTCCGGGTGGGACGAGTTCACCTGCGTCCCCATCGTCGGCGCGCGGACGGTCGACCAGCTCGACGAGAACGTCGCGGCAACGGAAATCGACCTCTCCGACGAGCAGTGGGACCGGATCATGGACGCGCGCTACGACCCGAACGGGAACCGCTGGGGGCACTGAGGGGCCACCCCGAACGCGGCGCGCGCCCGCTACGTCTCGAAGTCGGGGAGGTCGTCGGGGGCGTCGAAGTCGGCCTCCCAGTCGATGTACTCCTCCTTGAGCGTCTCGCAGACGATCTGCCCGAGCTCCGTGAGCCCCGCGTTGATCGCGGAGACGGTCCCCCACGAGTCGAGGTCGGGGTGGAGGTCGCGCTCCTTCCAGTCCTCGGGCAGCCCGGGCGCGTGGTAGCCGACGCGGTCGGCGAAGTCGTCCCAGAAGAAGTCGAAGCGGGAGACCAACTCGAGGTCGAGCGCGATCTCCCAGTCCGCCGCGTCCATGTCGCTGCCCGCGGCCCATTGGTCGAACGCCTCCTCCCACGCGCCCTCGCGGAGGAACGCCTCGAGCTCGTCGCGGCGGTACTCGCCGCCCGCCACCTCGGCGTCCTCGTACTCGTTCGGGTCGACGGCGGCGAGTTCGGGGGGCTCCGGCGGGTCGACGTCGAGAGACATGCTCGGTGGTGGGGACCGACGGGGCAAAACCCTACGGGAACGGACCACGCGGACGCGGCGGGCCGCGGGCTCGTCCCCCGCGGGCGATCCGGTCCTTTTACCGCGGTTCCGTCCCGAGGTCGGGTATGGACCTCCGCGCCGTCTCGCGCCGGGTCGGGATCGCCGCCGCCGTCGTCACCGTGGTCGCGCTCGTCGCGCCGTACGCGTTCATCTCGGGGGCCGAGTACGCGGACCAGCTCGCGGCCTACTACGCCTCCGGCGTCGTCGGCTGGGGCGGGATCGCGCTGTTCTCGCTGCTCTCCGCGGTCGTCATCGCCTCCGTCGAGCGGGGGAACGTCGAGCCGGGGACCCTCGCGGGCGTGGCGGTCGTCCTCGGGCTCGCGACGACCGCGAGCGCGGCGACGTGGGCGCTCGCGGTCGAGCCGAGCGCGGTGTTCCGCGACCACCTCTGGCTGGTGTGGCACGCGCCCGCCGTCGTCGCGCTCACCGTTCCCGTCCCCCTCGCCGCCGGGGTGTACGCCCGCGAGCTGTTGACGTAGCCCGGTCGTCGGACGCGCGCCCACTCGCCGGGCCGCCGTCGGCCGGCGAACGAAAGGCCCTTATGCCGCACCCGAGTATCGCCGGACGGACTAGGTCGGGCGGTTAGGCCCCGCTCGTCACCCGTGAGGCAGTCTTTAGCGGGGACCGAACAGCGGGCACGTCCGGTCAGACCGGCACGGGCCCCGAGAGCCAACGTGGAAGCCTCGTCCGCCGGGGACAGCGGTCCGCGTCGCCCGCTCGCAGGAGCGGTCCGTCGCGGTTCGTCGGCGATATCGGGTCAGGCGCGGAAGCGAGCAGCCCATCGCCGGACGCCAGTCGCTCGTCGGGTCGCGGGGTGGAGGAGGCAATCGGGATACCCCGTGGCGGAACGCCGGGCTCCCCCGCCTGTCCGCCATTCATACGCTGACTTGTCTGACGAGTGGTGACGCCGTTCCGGTGCTGTGGTCGATGTGCGCGTCAAACTTGCGAGCGTCTATCTACAGAGAATCGACGCTGTCGCCGCGAACACCACCGAAGCCCCAGCCGCGAGTCCCGCCCGACCGCAACCGCACCTCGTTTCTCCCCGGCCTCGCCGCTCGCTCCCTCCGGTCGCCCGCGGCGTCCCTCGCGCGTGCGACTCGCGGCCTACCCGCCGCTCGTCGGCACGCGCCACCACGAACGCGGGAACGCGTGCGGTCGGACTCAGCGACCGGTGTCGTACTTGTACGTCGCCGAGTCCGGGTCGATCCCGAAGTCCTCGGCCGACTCCTCCGGCTCGTCGTCGCCGGTCGGCTCGGCGTCCTTGAACGCCTGCCGAAACCGGTCCGGCATCTCGAACGCGTCGACGGTGAGTACGAGGCCGACGACTCCGCCGCCGAGAAACTCCCGCTTCTCCGTCAGCCGGTCCGAGAGCGCGGGCGGGAGGTCGTCGGTGTCGACGCGCTCGAAGCCGAACTGCGTGAGGTACTCCGGCTGGTCCGTGAGCACGTACACCGTCTCGAACCCGTCCGCGGCCGCGGTGTCGACGAGGCGCTCCACGACGTGCGCCCCGACCCCCCGATCGCGCCACTCGGGGAGGACGCCGATGCCGGTGAGCTCGATCCGGTTCTCCTCGTCTTCATCGCCGCGGTGGAGCCGGAGCCGACCGAAGCCGGCCCGGTCGCCCGACTCCTCGTCGACCGCGATCACGTAGTCCCGCGACCGGAAGGCGACGTCGTCGAGCCCCAGCTGCTCGATCGCGTCCAACAACCACGCCTCGTCACGGTTTTTGGCGTCGCGGACGTACATGGACGCTCGTACGAGGGCGGAGGTGAAAAGCGGATCCCCGACCCGGTCGCCCGCCGTCATCGCGTCGCTTTTGCCCGCCGGCCGCCGACCGGACGCGTATGGAGTTCGCCGCGCTGGCTGAACGGGCGGAACGGGTGGCCGCGCACGACGGCGACATCGAGACGACCCTCGCGGTCGCCGACCTGCTCGCGGACGCCGGCGACGGCGGCGCGGACCGCGGGGCGGGCGACGACCTCTCCGTCGTCGTCCGGTTCCTCCTCGGACGCGTCTTCCCCGCCCACGACACTCGCACGCTCGACGTCGGCCCCGCGCTCTGCCGCGAGGCCGTCGCCCGCGCCGCGGGCCCGAACGTCGACGCCGCCGACGTCGAGGACCGCCTCGCGGAGCGGGGGGAGATCGGCGCGGTCGCGGCCGCGTACGACTTCGGCGGCCAGCGGGGCCTCGCCGCGTTCGGCTCCGGTCGCGACGCGCTCACCGTGGCGGCGGTCGACGAGGAACTCCGCGACCTCGCGGCCGCGAGCGGGGACGGCAGCGAGTCGCGCAAGCGCGACGCCCTGTTCGGGCTGTTCACGCGATGCTCGCCGAGCGAGGCCGCGTTCCTCGCGCGGCTGGTCCTCGGCGAGATGCGGCTCGGCGTCGGCGAGGGGACGGTCCGGGACGCGATCGCGGAGGCGTTCCTCTCTCCCGAGACGCCGACCGATGACAGCGACGAGTCCGACGGCGACCATGACGGCCCCGCCGACGGCGACGACCCCGAACTCGCCGCGCCCGCCGACGCGGTCGCGGCCGTCGAGCGCGCGCTTCACGTGACGAACGACTACGGGCGGGTCGCGGTCCGCGCCCGCGACGAGGGAATCGCGGGGCTCCGCGCGGAGTCGCTGCGCGTCGGCCGCCCGGTCCAGGCGATGCTCGCGCAGGCGGGCACCGCGACCGACGCGGTCGACGCGTTCGGCGAGGTCGCCGTCGAGACGAAGTTCGACGGGGCCCGCGTCCAGATCCACTACGCGCCGGACGGAGCCGAGGCGGACGACGACGCGCCGGACGACGACGCGCCGGACAGTGATGACTCCCCGCTCGGCCCGCGGCTCTACTCGCGGAACATGGACGACGTGACGGAGGCGCTCCCGGAGATCGCCGAGTTCGTCGCCGACCGCGTCGACGTCCCCGTCATCCTCGACGGCGAGGTCGTCGCGGTCGACGACGACGGCGACCCGCTCCCGTTTCAGGAGGTGCTGCGGCGGTTCCGGCGGAAGCACGACATCGACCGGATGCGCGAGACGGTCTCGCTGCGGCTCCACGCGTTCGACTGCCTCCACGCCGACGGCGACGACCTGCTCGACGAGCCACTCCGCGTCCGCCACGACCGGCTCCGCGAGGCCCTCCCGGACGCGGCCGCGGACCTCACCCTCGCCGGGGACGCGGACGCGATCGCGGCCGAAGAGCGGGCCGCGCTCGACGCGGGCCACGAGGGGGTCATGCTGAAGAACCCGGAGTCGGCGTACACCCCCGGCGACCGCGGGCGCGACTGGCTGAAGCGGAAGCCCGACGTGGAGACGCTCGACGCGGTCGTCGTCGGCGCCGAGTGGGGCGAGGGACGCCGCGCGGAGCTGTTCGGTACGTTCCTGCTCGCGGTCCGCGACGGCGACGGTGCGAGCGACCCGGACGGACGCGACGCCGCCGGCCGCGATCCCGACGACCGCGACGCCGGCGACCTCGCGCCACCGGGATACGCCACGGTCGGGAAGGTGGCGACCGGGATCACCGACGAGGCGCTCGCGGACCTCACGGCTCGGCTGGAGCCGCTCGTGGTCGAGGAGACGGGGACGACGGTCGCGTTCGACCCCGAACTGGTGGTCGAGGTCGGCTACGAGGAGATCCAGACGTCGCCGACGTACTCGGCCGGCTACGCGCTCCGCTTCCCCCGGTTCGTCGGCGTCCGCGAGGACAAGGACGTCGACGGCGCCGACTCGCTCGCCCGCGTCCGCCGCCTCGCCGGCGACGACTGACGTTCCGCCACGCGAAACTCCTTCACGCTCCGGCTCGTAGCCGTTCGCATGCCAGGCCCGCTCGGCGACGCGACGCGGCGAGACCTCACCGACGCGGCCGCCGATCGGCTCGCCGCCGAGGGGTTCGAGGTCGCTCGCCCCGAGAGCGCCGCCGAGCCCCCGGCCGTCGCGACGCGCGGCGACGACCGGGTCGCGGTCGAGCCCCTCGCCGCGGACGACGCCACGCCCACGGTGATCGTCTCGCGGCTCGGACACGCGCTCGACCGGGACCGCCGCGCCCTGTTCGTCGCCCGCGACGCCGACACCGCGGCCGCCGTGCGCGACCTCCTCGCCGACCCGCCGCTCCTCGCCGCGCGGACCGACGACCGGCGGACGTTCCACGTCGGCCCGGACCGGATCCCAGTCTCGGGCGGCGGCTACGCCTGCGTCCGCTACGAGGGGCTCGGCGACCCGACGTTCTCGTGGCGGGAGACGGACACCCCCGCCGGCCCGGTCGCCGCCCACGCCGACGTCGACGCCACCGCGACGGGCGACGACGGGCGGCCGGCCGTCCCCCGGCTCGTCTGCGAGGTCGACGGCGACCCGGTCGCAGTCCTCGGCGGCGTCGCCAGCCTCCGGACGCCACCGGACGAGGCGTTCCCGTTCGCCTACCGCCGCGACCCGGACGACAAGCAGTTCCGGGTCCGGCGCGGCGACGACGGAACCGTCGTCGAGACGGTCGGCGGGTTCGGCGCGATGCGCGAGGCCGGCTACGTCCCGGTCCCGATGCCGCTCGTCCCGGAGCACGCGCTGGGTCGGGCGCTCGACGCCGACGCGCTCGCGGCCGCGTGGGACCTGTCGGTGATCGGCGACGCCGAGCCGGCGGACGACGCCGACGGCGACGCCGACCGCGGCCGATAGCCACCCTCAAGACGACCGCGGCCGCAGGCGGTGACATGACGGTCCGCTACGAGGAACTCTCGGTGGAGTGGCTCGGCTACGCGACGGCGCGGCTGGAGACGGACGGGGGCTCGGTCGTCTACACCGACCCCGGACGGTACGGCGTCCTCGACGACTACTGGGCGCGCGACGGCGACCTCGTCGTCGTCACCCACGACCACCACTACGACAGCGACGGGATCCGGTCGGTCGCGAGCGACGACGCGACGCTCGCGATCTACGAGGCGGTCGACCCCGCCGGCATCGACCGCGACGTGGAACCGATCGACGCGCTCGCCGCCGACTACGACGTGGTCCGCGTCGGCGAGGAGGACCGCGTCGACGTCGAGACGCCCGCCGGCGAGGTCCGCGTGTGGTCGGTCCCGGCCCACAACGACCCGGAGGGGCCGAACGCGGACGCCGACGGCTCGGTCGCGCACCCGCCCGGGTTCGGCTGCGGCTTCCTCCTGTCGCTCGGCGGCCGCACAGTCTTCTGGCCCGGCGACTCCGACGCCCTCGACGGGTTCGCCGAGCTCGACGTCTCCGTCTTCCTCGCCAACATCGGCGGGGGCGGCATCGTCTCGGACCGGCGCGAGGCGGCCGACCTGGCCGAGGCGATGGGCCCGGACCTCGTCGTGCCGATCCACTACGACACGTTCGACCTGCTCGAGGCGGACGGCGAGGCGTTCGCCGGCGACGTGGCGAGCCGATCGATCCCGGTCGCGCTCGACGCGCGCTCGGCGAACCAGTAGGCGAACCGGGCGGACGGTCGAACCGGACGGAACGGCCCTCGCGGCCGGAGGCCTTTTTACCTCGCCGACACCTCTCCCGGTCGCATGACCACCGAGTCCGCGCTGGCCGACGGGGTCCGGGAGGCGCTTTCGGTCGACGCGGAGGCGTTCGCCGAGCGCGCGGCCGAGGAGGCCGAGATCGTCAAACAGGCGCTGCGCGACGGCGCCTTCGACAACCACCAGTCGATCGTCGGCTTCGAGTACGAGTTCTACGCGGTCGGCGACGGGCGGTGGAGCGAGGAGTCGCGGGCGGGCGAGTACGCGCTGATGCGCGTGCCGCGCCGCCTGCTGGAGCTGATGGGCTTCGAGAAGGAGCTGGGGCTCCACAACGCCGAGATGTGTACGAGCCCGCAGCCGCTCTCGGACCACGGGCTCCGCGCGCAGCTCGCCGAGGTCCGCGCGCGGCTGGAGGCCGCCGAGAACACCGCGGGCGTCGAGGGGATGCGGCTCGTCTCCGACGGGCTCTGGACCATCCCGCCCGCGGGCGAGACCGCCGAAGGGTACCTCACCGACAGCGTCGCGGTCGACGGCGTCGTCGTCGCGGTCAACATGAGCGACGCGGTCCGGTACCACGCGATGGCGAACTCGCGCCGGGACGACCTCGCCGACGGGGACGGAGCCGCGGCCGACGCCGAATCGGAGCCGGTCGTCGCCCTCGACGCGCCGGGCGTGTCGCTGGCGGCGGAGACGGTGATGCCCGAGAGCCTCATCACGTCGATCCAGCCGCACTACCAGGTGGCCCACGCCGAGACGCTGCCGCGGCACTTCCGGTACGCGCTCCGGATCGCCGGGCCGCTGCTGGCGCTCGGGGTCAACTCGCCGTTCTTCCCGCCGGAGCTGTACGACGACGGCTGGGACGGCGAGCGCGTCCTCGCCGAGGGGGCGACGGAGAACCGCGTCCACGTGTTCGAGTCCGTCCTCAACGCCCGGACCGACGCGGACAAGGTCCGGTTCCCGCGCGACTTCCGCGACGTCGAGACCGCTGTCGACCGCATCGCGGCCGACGAGACGCTGATCCCGATGCCGGACCCGGGCGGCAGCGACCGGTTCGACGACGCGTTCGCGACGTTCCGGACGAAACACGGCAGCTACTGGCGGTGGGTCCGCCCGGTGTTCGAGGGGGCGAGCCGCTCGGCGGCGAACGCGCGGATCGAGTTCCGCCCGATCCCCGGCCAGCCCACGGTCCGCGACTCCATCGCGTTCCAGGCGGCGTTCGCCGGGCTGATGCAGGCGCTCGCGCAGCGGGACCACCCGGTCATCGGCCTCGACTGGGAGACCGCCCGCGACAACTTCTACGCCGCCGTCGCGGACGGCCTCGGCGCCGACATGACGTGGATCGGGCTCGACGGGGAGCGCACGACGGACACGGACGCGCTGTACGCGGACCTCCTCGACCACGCGGAGGCGGGGCTCCGGACCGCCGGCTGCGCGGACGACGAGGCCGCGGAGTGGATCGCGCCGCTCCGCTGGCGGGTCGCGAACCGCACGACCCCGGCGAGCTGGAAGCGCGACCGGGTCCGCGCTCGCCTCGACGACGGCGACGACTTCGCGACCGCGGTGGTCGACACCCAGCGCGAGTACATCCGCCAGCAGGCCGACACGCTCATCGACGGCGGCTTCTCGGCGTGGGCGGACGGGGAGTGACCGGCCGCGGGGCCGCCCGGCGGCGCGGGAGTCGGGGGACGCGGCCGCGACACAGTACAGTTATCGGCCCGCCGCCTCACCCGTCGGTATGGACGAGCTGATCGCCGCGGCGCGCGACGCCCTAGAGGCGGCCCACGTCCCGTACTCCGAGTACCGCGTCGGCGCCGCGCTGCGGACCGCCGACGGCACCGTCTACACGGGCTGTAACATCGAGAACGCGAACTACTCCAACAGCCTCCACGCCGAGGAGGTCGCGATCGCGGAGGCGGTGAAGAACGGCCACCGCGAGTTCGACCGGATCGCGGTCTCCTCGGGCGTCCGCGACGGGGTCACCCCCTGCGGGATGTGCCGCCAGACGCTCGCGGAGTTCGCGGCCGACGACCTCGTCGTCGCCTGCGACGAGGGCGGCGACGCGGTGACGGAGTACACCCTCGGCGAACTGCTCCCGAACACGATCAACGAGGGGACGCTCGACGACGCCAGAGAGGACTGACCCTCGGGGAGTGGCTCCGGGCGACCGAGACGGAACTCCTTTTATACGGCTCGCCGAAGTGCGGAGACATGACCGACGACAGCGAGGACCCCAACGACGGTGCCGGATACCACGTCGAGGCCGCGCCGGAGGACGTCGCCGACGCCGTCCTCCTCCCGGGCAACCCCGAGCGCGTCGACAAGGTCACGGCGCTGTGGGACGGCCACGAGGAGGTCGCGCGCCACCGCGAGTACCGCACCGCGACCGGCAGCTACGACGGCGCGCCGATCTCCGTGACCTCGACCGGGATCGGCTCGCCCTCGGCGGCCATCGCCGTGGAGGAACTGGCGCGCGTCGGCGTCGAGACGTTCATCCGGGTCGGCTCCTGCGGCGCGATCCAGCCGGAGATGGACGTCGGCGACCTCGTGATCACGACCGGGGCCGTCCGGCAGGAGGGGACGAGCGACGAGTACGTCCGCGAGGACTACCCGGCGGCCGCCGACGGCGAGGTCGTCTCCGCCCTGGTCGCCGCCGCCGAGCGGCTCGGCCACGACTACCACACCGGCGTCACGATGAGCGCCGACTCCTTCTACGCCGGGCAGGGCCGCCCCGGGTTCGAGGGGTTCGAGGCGGCCGGCTCCGACGAGCTCGTCGCGGAGCTCCGGGACGCGAACGTGAAGAACATCGAGATGGAGGCGTCGGCGATCCTCACGATCGCGAACGTGTACGGGCTCCGCGCCGGCGCGGTCTGCTCGGTGTACGCCAACCGCGTGACCGGCGAGTTCCGCACGGAGGGCGAGTCGCGCGCGGCCGAGACCGCGAGCCTCGCGGTGAAGCTCCTCGCGCGGATGGACGAGGTCAAGCGGGAGGCGGGCGCGGACCGCTGGCACGCCGGGCTCTCGCTGTAACGACTCCCCGACGCCGCCGCGGTGGCGATATTTGCCTGCGAGCGTTCCAAAGCGACTTTATCTGCGCACCGCGGACCTACACGCATGAGTACACAGGTCGTCGTCGTCGGCTCCGGGTACGCCGGCGCAGGGGCGGTGAAGGCGTTCGAAGACGAGGTCGGCGAAGGCGAGGCCGAGCTCACGTGGATCTCGGAACACGACTACCACCTCGTTCTCCACGAGGTCCACCGCGCGATCCGCAACCCGGCGGTCGAAGACAAGATCACGATCCCCGTCGACGAGATCAAATCCCCCGAGTCCGACTTCGTGAAGGGCCGGGTCGTCGACGTCGACACCGAGGATCGGGTCGTCGAGACCGACGACGGGACGACCGTCGACTACGACTACCTCCTCTTAGGCGTCGGCTCGACGACGGCCTTCTTCGGCATCGAGGGGCTGAAGGAGAACGCCCACCAGCTGAAGAGCCTCGACGACGCGAAGGCGATCCACGAGGACGTCCGCGAGGCGGCCGCCGACGCGACCCGCTCGGACCCGGCCGAGGTCATCGTCGGCGGCGCCGGCCTCTCCGGCATCCAGACGGCCGGCGAGATCGCCGAGTACCGCGACAAGCACCGCGCGCCGATCGAGATCACGCTGGTCGAGGGGCTCGACGAGGTCTTCCCCGGCAACGACCCGCAGATCCAGGGCGCGCTCCGCCAGCGGCTGGAGGACGCCGACGTCGAGATCCTCACCGGCGACTTCATCTCGCAGGCCGACGAGGAGGCGGTCTACCTCGGCGGCGGCGAGGACGAGGAGCCGGAGGAGCTCGCGTACGACGTGCTGATCTGGACCGGCGGCATCACGGGCCAGCCCGAGGTCGAGGGCGTCGACGTCGAGAAGGACGAACGGTCGCACCGCGTCCACGCCGGCTCCGACTTCTCCACCAGCGACGACCGCGTGTTCGCCATCGGCGACACCGCGCTGGTCGAGCAGGGCGACGACGTGGCCCCGCCGACCGCACAGGCCGCCTGGCAGGCCGCGGAGGTCGCCGGCGCGAACCTCGCCCGCGCCGCCCGCGGCGCGCCGCTCCGCTCGTGGACCCACGAGGACAAGGGGACGGTCATCTCCGTCGGCGAGGAGGCGGTCGCCCACGACGTGATGGGGATGCCCATCAAGACGTTCGGCGGCACGCCCGCGAAGCTGCTGAAGAAGGCCATCGCCACGCGCTGGATCGCCAAGGTCTCCTCCGCGGGCCGCGGCGTCAGCGCGTTCGGCGACATGTAGGCGCGGGCGACTCGCGCCGCCGACGCCTCTCTCCGGACGGTCGAATCGATTCCGCGACGGACGGACCGTCGGCTCCGTCGACGAATATCTCCGCAGTTACTCCAACGACTTCCGTCGCACTCAGTGCTCGGCCGGCTCGTCGGGGGCCCGCATGTCGTCGATCCGCAGGATGAGAATGTTCGCGGTGTCGTCTTTGCCGTCGACCGTGCCGTCGACGACGAGCTTCGAGAGCGGCGTCGGGCCGACGGTGACGCTGTCGCCCTCGTGGAAGTCGCGGACCGACCCCTGGACGTGGATCTCGGCGCGGCACAGCTCCGGGTGGTGGACGCTGGAGAGGTCGATCCCGTCGACGTTGACCCCCTCTACCTGATCGCCCTCGTGGAAGATCGGGACGTCGGCCGGCTCGTCCATGCGCTGGATGTCGAGCGCCTCGTACGCGTTCGACGTAGGCTTGTAGCCACCCTTCGGGCCCGGAACGCCCTCGACGAGCTGGAGGGCCTTGAGGCTCTGCATCTGGTTGCGGATCGTCCCCGGGTTGCGGTCGACTTCCTCGGCGATGGCCTCGCCCTTCACGGCATCCTCCTGCTCCCCGTAGAGGTTGATCAGGGCCGTGAGGATGCTCTTCTGGCTCGACGTGAGCTCGATCGATGACATGGTCGCAAATACACCGTGCCCCCGCTTAAATGCGATGGAATTCACTTATAAATGATCGTGTGGAATACCGTCGATGGCCGGACGCCGCGGGGACGCGCACTCCCGACTCAGTCCCCGCGTAGCCGCTTCATCCGGACGTACGCGATCGGGCTGGAGAGCGCGACGACGACGCCGACGCCGATCAGCGCGACGCCGAAGTCGACGGCGACGAACGACACCGCGGCGCCCGCGAGCCCGATCGCCGCGCCGGTGAACGCGACCGCGATGACCGCGCCGATCGGTTCGATGTCGCTCGGGTCGACCGACCGGGGGTCGGAGCTGCTCATACCCGCCCCGAGGGGGCGCGGCCGCAAAACGGTGTCCGATCCGGCCGGTAGCTCGCCGACGACCCCGCCGACACCGACGAGTCGGGCGCGGTCGGCGGCGACCGATCCCCACCATTGAAGCGGCGTCGCGTCGCGTGACCGGTATGACCACGGTCAGGATCATCGGCGCGCCGACCGACTACGGAGCGAACCGACGCGGGGTCGACATGGGGCCCTCGGCGATCCGCTACGGCGGGCTCGCCGACCAGCTCGCCGGAGCCGGCGTCGAGACCGTCGACGCGGGCGACCTCCTCGTCCCGCGGGCGGAGGAGCGCGACCCGGACGCGGACGCGCCGAGCGAGGGGAAAGCGAAGTTCCTCCGCGAGACCGAGGAGGTCTGCCGGCAGCTCGGCGACGAGGTCGCGGCGACGCTCGCCGACGGCGAGGTGCCGCTCGCGCTCGGCGGCGACCACTCCATCGCCATCGGGAGCCTCTCGGGCTCCGCCCGCGACGCGGACATCGGGGCCGTGTGGTTCGACGCGCACGCGGACCTCAACACGCCCGCGACGACGCCGTCGGGGAACGTCCACGGCATGCCGCTGGCGGCCGCGCTCGGGATCGACGAGTTCGCGGACACCGAGTGGGCGAACGCGCCGGGACTCTCGCCGGAGAACGTCGCCTTGGTCGGCCTCCGATCGGTCGACGAGGCGGAGGTGGAGCTGATCCGCGACCGCGGCTTCGCGGCGTACACGATGTCAGACATCGACGAGCGGGGGATCACGGAGGTCACCGAGGAGGCGCTCACCGTCGCCTCGACCGGCGTCGACGGGATCCACGTCAGCCTCGACTTGGACTGGCTCGACCCCAACGCCGCGCCCGGCGTCGGGACGCCCGTCCGCGGCGGGGTCACCTACCGGGAGGCCCACAGCGCGATGGAGATCGTCGACGAGACCGACGCGCTCCGCTCGATGGAGATCGTCGAGGTGAATCCGACGCTGGACCAGCACAACGAGACCGCGGAGCTGGCGACGGAGCTGGCGGCGAGCGCGCTCGGCAAGCGGGTCCTCTAACTCTGGGCCGGGGCGGGTCAGACGCCGCGGTCGAGCTGTTCGACGACCCGCTGGAGGTCCGCCGCCGACTCGATCTCGCCTTTGATCTCCTCGCGGCGGCGCACCGCCGCCGAGTCGGCGTCGTACGCGCGGACGAACTCGGCGCGGGTGTGCTCGTCGAACGCGTGGCGGATCGCGAAGTAGCCGTCGGGGACGATTGTGCCGCACACCTTACACTCGTGGCGCTGGTGATCGTTCGTCTGGTGGACGATCGCCGCCTCCACGTCGTCGAAGGCGGCGTCGCAGTCGCCGATGCCGCACGTCCAGCGAGGGGCCATACCCGGACTCTCGCCCGAGGGGGATTAACGGTTTCCCAACTCGGCGCGGGCCCGCCGGGCGGTCGTCGCGGGCGACGCCGGGGCGCTCGGTACCGTCCGCGCCGCGGCGTCGGACCCGCGGTCGCGGCACCGTCGTCGTCGAACGATACCCCTTTGCGCGGGCGCGACGACCGTCCGACCGTGACCCGATCGCAAACGCGCGTCGACGCCCACGTCAAGGTGCTCGACGACGAGGTCGTCTCCCGGGCGAAGGCCCGCGACATCGACGCGCTCGTGTACGCGCCGCACTTCACGCGCCTCCCGACGATCCGCGAGCGTGCGGCCCGGTACACCGACGACGAGCTTCAGGTCATCCCCGCCCGCGAGGTGTTCACCGGCGACTGGGGGAACCGCCGCCACCTCCTCGTCTTGGGCCTCTCCGACCCCGTCCCCGACTACATCACCTTCGAGGGCGCGATGGCCGAGTTCGAGCGGCAGGAGGCGGCCGTCCTCGTCCCCCACCCCGGATTCGCCACCATCTCGCTCACGCGGCCCGAGGTCGACGCCCACGCCGAGCGGATCGACGCGGTCGAGACGTACAACACCAAGCTCCTGCCGCACCAGAACGCGCGCGCCCGCCGGACCGCGGCGGAGACCGGCTGCGACGGGTTCGGCTCCTCGTACGCCCACCTCCCCGGCACGGTCGGCGAGGCGTGGACGGCCTTCGACGGCGACCTCGCAGACGAGGCGGCGGTCGTCGAGGCCTTCCGGGAGCGCCGCCCCCGGACCGTCATCCACCGCGGCGGCGCCGGCCACCAGCTCCGCGGCCTCGTCGAGTTCGCGCACCTCGGCTACGAGAACACGTGGGCGAAGCTCGACCGGATGTTCCTCTCCGGCAACGAGCCGACGCTGCCGTCGAACGTCGCCTACGAGGGTCGGTTCGACGACGTGAGCGTCTACGAGTGAGCGGTCGAACGGGCGTCGCGGAGCGGTGCCGTTCCCGGCCTCCGCCTCGGTCAGAGCCCGAATCCGGCGGCGGCCTCGGAGGCGACGGAGAGGTCCAAGTCTAGGTTCACGACGTACGTGTGGATCGCCCAGAAGGCCGCCAGCTCGATCGCGGTGATGATCACGGTGACGAGGTCGGCGTACTTGCTGCTCGTCGTCACGCCGCTCGGGAACCCGAACTCCCTGTCCGAGAGCGGGTGGAACAGCGCGATGCCGCGCCGGCTCCCCACCACGTCGAGGATGTAGTGAGTCAACACGCCGATCCACACGTACTGGAGGTTACCGAAGACGATCGGATACGCGAGGAAGATCGCCAGCACGGGGAGGCTGTGGAGTGTCTTCCGGTGGCGGCCGAAGGCGGTGTCGACGTCGGGGAACAGCGCCCCCAGCACGACGGGGGCGGTGATCTCGGCGACCGTCGTCGCGGTCGCGGCGTCGAGGCTCGGCTCGAGGATGAAGCCGAGCCCCAAGGCGAGAAGCAGGCCGTTGAGAACGTGACCGCGTTTGTTCATGCTCTCCGAGTGCGTCCGTCGATAAGTCAAACCACCGGATCGCGGCGGCGGTCGCCGCGTTGAGTCGGTCCCTCGCATCGGCGGTCGCCAACGCGCTGGGGCAGTCCTTCGCAGCAGCGGTCGCCGCGCAGAGGCGGTCCCACGCCGCGGCGCCCGTTCCGGGCGAAAGAGCCACGGCGGGCGCGCCCGACCCGCCCGTATGGAGTACGAGGAGCCGAAGTTCTTCCACGTGATGCAGTACGCCGCGGCCGCCGACGGCGACGTCATCGACATGGTGAGCGGCAACCCCGACTGGGAGCCGCCCGCCGCGCTCCGCGAGGCGCTCCGCGAGTACGCCGACGCCCCGCCCGCCGACTTCCAGTACCCGCCGAGCGAGGGGCTCCGCGAGCTCCGGGAGGCGATCGCCGAGCGCCGCGGCGTCGACCCCGGGCGCGTGGTCGTCACCAACGGGACGGGCGAGGCGAACTACCTCGCGATGGCCCGCGCGCTGGACCGCGACGCGGGCGACGAGGCGCTGCTCATGGACCCGGTGTACCCGTACTACCCCGGGAAGACCCACCTGCTCGACGGGACCCCGACGCTCGTGCCGACGGCGCGCGACGGCGGGCTCGACGTCGACGCGATCCGCGAGGCGGCGAGCGAGGACACCGCCCTGATCGTCCTCAACACGCCGAACAACCCGACCGGGGCCGTCTACGACCTCGACGCTGTCCGCGAGGTCGTCGACGTGGCGGCGGCGGTCGACGCGCTCGTCGTCGTCGACGAGGTGTACGGCCGGTTCGACCTCTCCGGCTCGTTCGAGTCGGCGCTGAGCTTAGACGACGACCGCGTGATCGTCACCAGCGGCTTCTCGAAGTCGATGGCGATCACGGGGTTCCGCGTGGGCTACGGGGTCTTCCCCGAGGCGCACGTCGACGACGCCAAGACGCGGCACATGCTGGTGAACGTCGCCGGCGCGCGCCCCTCCCAGTACGCGGTGTACCACGCGCTCGCCGAGACGCCGCCGGAGTACTACGCCGAGTCGCGAGAGCTGCTCGCGGACCGCGTCGCGGCGTTCACCGACGCCCTCGACGCGGCCGGCGCGGAGTACAGCCGCCCCGAGGGGGCCTTCTACGTCCTCGCGCGCTTCGACGGCTTCCCCGGCACGATGGCGAACGTCAAGCGGCTGGTCGACGAGGCGGGCGTCGCGGGGATGCCCGGCGAGGCGTTCGGCACCGCCCGCAGCGACTGGATCCGGTTCGCCCTGGTGACGCCGCGCGCGGCCGAGGCCGCGGAGCGGCTCGCCGACTACTTCGCCGAGGAACCGGCGCCCCGCTGAGCGACCGCCTCCGTGTCGCCCGCCGCCAGAGCCGACCGCCGTGCTCGGCCCTCACCGACCGCGGACGCGGCTCGCGACGGCCACGGTCAAGACGGCGAGGAGCGCCGCGACGACCCCGAACCCGGGATTCTCGTCGTCGGTGGCCCCGTCGTCGCCGCCGGAGCCGTCTCCGCCGCTCCCCGCCCCCTCGTCGTCGGAGTCGTTCCCGACGGGCTCCTCAGACTGCTCGACCCCCGTCACGGTTATCGGGTCGGCCGTCGCGTCGTCGTTCCGGGCGACGACCGTCCGGTCGCCGGCGGTCCGGATCGGCAATTCGAGCTCGCCGCGGTCGTCGGTCTCCCCGACGACCTCGCCGTCCACTTCGACGGTCGCGCCCGCGACCGGCTCGTCGTAGGCGTTCCGCACGGTCACGCGCGTCGTCTCGCCGACGATGACTGCCTCGTTCGCCGCGGAAACGGAGAGGGCGGCGCTCCGCTGCGCGGTGGCGTTCGCGCTCACCGGCGACTCCCGCACCCTGACCCGTTCGACGGACGGCTCGTACCCCTCCTTGACGACCTCGACGGTGTACAGCGCGTTCACGGGCACGGTGAGCGAGGCCGTCCCCTCGGTCACGCTCACCCGTCCGTCGAACACCGACGAGGAGGCCCGCACCGCCCCCGCCTCGATCGGCATCGGCGGGTCGAAGTGGTCGTCGAACGTGCGGACGTCGAGGGTCGTGGTGCCGCGTTCGATCGCGATCTCGGTCTCGTTGTCCTCGCCCACCGTCACGGCGCGCGACGACTCGAAGTACCCCGGCTTCACGACGATGACGTCGTAGTCGCCGCGCTCGAGGCGCGCCGTCTCGTAGGTGCCGTCCGAGCCGGTCTCCCCGCGGTCGACCGTCCGGCCGTCCTCGCGGACGGTCACCCGCGCGTCGGCCTGCGAACGGTTCTGGCCGTCGACGACCGACACGAGCGCGGTCCCGCTCCGGGTGACGCCGAGGTCGACGTCCCTCGCGGTCGCGTTGTCGATCCGAAGCGGCCGATTTCGGACGTAGGTGTCGTCGTCGACGTCGAGTTCGACGCTCGCTCCCTCGGGCACGTCGAGGAGCACGTTCCCGTTGCTCGCCGTCGTCCCGGACGCGGTCCCCGTCTCCCCCGACTCGGTCTCCCACGCCGCCTCGACGGTCACGCCGCCGAGCGCGTCGCCGTCCTGATCGGCGACGGCGACGGTGAGCGTCACCGGGTCCGCCTGCTGACCGACCACGCCGCCGGCCGCGACGGCGGCGACGAACAGGGCTACCGCGAGGACGAGGACCGGGCGTGAGACGTTCATATACGGCACGCTAAACGCGCCGGTCATATATTGGTATGGGGCTGCTACCGGTCTCGCCCGCGAGGCCGCGGTCGGCTCCGAGCGGGCGCAGTCGCTCAGGCCGCGAGGCGACCGCGCGGGCCCCTGGTCGGGGCGGTTCGATCCGAACCGTTCCCACGACTCCGCCGTATTCAAATACGCGCGCGCAGACCAACGCGTATGGAGCAGATCGACGACCAGTACGCGCCCGCGGACGTCGAGGCCGCGGTCGACGAGTACTGGGACGACCACGACGCCTACGAGGCGGCGAAGGAGGCGCACGCCGACGACCCGCCGTTCTTCTTCGTGGACGGCCCGCCGTACACCTCCGGGCAGATGCACCTCGGGACGGCCTGGAACAAGACGCTGAAAGACGCCGTCATCCGGTACAAGCGGATGACCGGCCACCGCGTCACCGACCGCCCCGGCTACGACATGCACGGGCTCCCGATCGAGGTGAAAGTCGAGGAGGAGCTCGGCTTCGAGAACAAGCGGGACATCGAGGAGTACGGGATGGAGTCGTTCATCGAGAAGTGCAAGGAGTTCGCCCTGGAGAACCGGGCGGCGATGGACGAGGACTTCAAGTCCATCGGCGCGTGGATGGACTGGGAGAACCCGTACGAGACCATCTCGCCGGAGTACATGGAGGCCGCCTGGTGGGCGTTCTCCGAGGTCGCCGACAACGGGCTCGTCGAGCAGGGGAAGCGGTCCATCTCGCAGTGCCCGCGCTGCGAGACCGGGCTCGCCAACAACGAGGTCGAGTACGAGGACGTCGAGGACCCCTCGGTCTACGTGAAGTTCCCGCTCGCCGACCGCGAGGGGAGCCTCGTCATCTGGACGACGACGCCGTGGACCATTCCCGCGAACACCTTCGTCGCCGTCGACGAGGAGCTCACCTACAACGCGGTCCGCGCGGAGAAGGACGGCGAGTCGGAGCTCCTCTACGTCGCCGCGGAGTGCGTCGAGGACGTGCTCGGCGAGGGGCGCTACGAGGACTACGAGATCGAGGCGGAGCTGACCGGCGACGAGCTCGTCGGCTGGGCGTACGACCACCCGCTCGCCGACCGCGTCGCCGAGTACCCCGACTTCGAGGGCGCCGGACGGGTGTACGCCGCGGACTACGTCGAGGCCGACCGGACCGGGCTCGTCCACTCCGCCCCCGGCCACGGGGAGGAGGACTTCCACCGCGGCACCGAGCTCGGGCTCGACGTCCACTGCCCCGTCGGGCCGAACGGCGAGTTCGAGGCGGCCGCCGGCGAGTACGCCGGCCAGTTCGTGCGCGACGCCAACGACGACATCATCGAGGACCTGGTCGCGGACGGCCACATGCTCGCGCACGGCACCGTCGACCACAGCTACGGCCACTGCTGGCGCTGTGACACCGGGATCATCCAGCTGGTCACCGACCAGTGGTTCATCTCGATCACGGACGTGAAAGACGACCTCCTCGACAACATGGAGGACTCGGAGTGGCACCCCGACTGGGCGCGCGACAACCGCTTCCGCGACTTCATCCAGGACGCGCCCGACTGGAACGTCTCCCGCCAGCGCTACTGGGGCGTCCCGATCCCGATCTGGGTCCCCGAGGACGCCGAGGCGGGGAACCTCGACGAGGACATGATCGTGGTCGGCACCCGCGAGGAGCTCGCCGAGCGCGTCGAGGAGGAGGTCGACCCCGAGTCGATCGACCTCCACCGCCCCGCCGTCGACGACCTCACGATCGTCGAGGACGGGACGACCTACCGCCGCGTCGAGGACGTGTTCGACGTGTGGCTCGACTCCTCGGTCGCCTCGTGGGGCACGCTCGGCTACCCGAGCGACGAGGCCGCGCACGACGAGCTGTGGCCCGCCGACCTCATCATCGAGGCGCACGACCAGACCCGCGGCTGGTTCTGGTCGCAGCTCGGTATGGGCACCGCCGCGGTCGGCGAGATCCCCTACGAGGAGGTGCTGATGCACGGCTTCGCCAACGACGAGGACGGCCGGAAGATGTCGAAGTCGGTCGGCAACATCGTCACGCCGGAGGAGGCGATCGACCGCGCCGGCCGCGACCCGCTCCGCACCTACCTGCTCAGCCACGACCAGCAGGGCGTCGACCTCGCGTTCGAGTGGGACGGGCTCGGCGAGATCCAGGGCAAGCTCAACATCCTCTGGAACGTGTTCCGGTTCCCCCTGGAGTACATGGACCTCGACGGCTACGACCCGGCCGACGCCGACCTCTCGGACGGCGAGCTCGAACTCGTCGACGAGTGGGTGCTCTCTCGGCTCCAGTCCGTCGAGGCCGAGGTCGCCGACGCCTGGGACGACTACCGGGTCAGCGACGCCGTCAACGCCGTGATCGAGTTCGTCACGCAGGACGTCTCGCGGTTCTACGTGAAGGCCGTCCGCGACCGCATGTGGGAGGAGGCCGACTCCGCCTCGAAGCGCGGCGCGTACGCCACGCTCGCGACGGTCCTCGACGAGGTGATCCGGCTGCTCGCGCCGATCGCGCCGTACCTCACCGAGCGGATGTACCAGCGGCTCGACGGCGGGGCGACGACGGTCCACGCGCTGTCGTACCCCAAGCCGGACGCGGGCCTGCGCGACGAGGACCTCGAACGCGACGTGGCGGCCTTCCGCGACATCGAGGAGGCGGCCGCGAACGCGCGCCAGCAGGCCGGCCGCAAGCTCCGCTGGCCCGTGCCGCGCGTCGTGGTCGAGACGGACGACGAGACGGTCGCGGGCGCGGTCGACCGCCTCGAACCGCTGATCGCCGACCGCGTCAACGCCCGCGACGTGGTGGTCACCGAGGCCTTCGACGAGCTGGTCGAGACCGCGGAGCCGCAGATGGCCGCCATCGGCCCGGCGTTCGGCGGCGACGCACAGAAGGTGATGGAGGCGGTCCAGGGCGCGACCCGCGCCGAAATCGAGGGCGGCGCGGTCGCCGTCGACGGCGAGCCCGTCGACCTCGACGACGAGATGGTCGAGTACGTCGCGGAGCCGCCGGAGAACGTCTCCGGCGCCGACTTCGAGGGCGGCACCGTCTACGTCGACACCTCGCTGACCGCCGACATCGAGTCCGAGGGGTACGCCCGCGACGTGATCCGCCGGATCCAGGAGATGCGGAAGGAGCTCGACTTAGACGTTGAGGCGCGGATCCGCGTCGGGGTCGCGGTCGACGACGACCGCGTCGCCGGCTTCGTCGAGGACCACGCCGACCTGATCGCCGGCGAGGTGCGCGCCGACGCGTGGCTCGGCGACCCGAGCGACGCCGCCGACGCCGCGGGCGGCCTCGTCGAGGAGTGGGAGGTCGAGGGCGTCGCGGTCACGATCGGCGTCGAGCCCGTCGCGTAGCGACCCGTCGCGTCGCGTTTTTCCCTAACGGGTCGCGGCTCTCGCCCGAGCGATACCGTGGCAACAATACGCATGCCGAAACCTATAGGTGCGTTCTTTACTCACGGTCGAACATGGATGTCCGGGCGGCTCGGCCCGACGACGCGGAGGACCTTCGAACGGCGGTCTCGCGAGCCCGCGAGGAGACGGTGTTCGACGACATCGGCGCGCCCTTACTGGACGTGTCCGCCGCCGGCGTCCGCGAGGCCGCCGCCGAGGCGGAGTGGTCGTTCCTGATGGAACACGACGAGGAGGGACCCGTCGGCCTGGCGATCGCGCACCCCGACCCCGACGGGACGGAGGCGGAGCTGCTGGCGCTGTGGGTCCACCCGAACCGCGCCGGCGAGGGCGTGGCAGACGAACTGCTCGCCCGGGTCGGCAGCGCGCTCGCCGGCCAGGGGATCGAGGTGCTCCGCGCGACGGTCCCCGCGGACCGGCCCAGCGCGGAGGAGTTCTTCAGCGCGCACGGGTTCGCGCCCCGCGGGACCCGCCGCAGCCCGGCGGGCGACGAGTCGGTCGTCGTCGCCGATCCGCGCACCCTCACCTGAGCGCGGACGCGACGGTCGAAAAGCGGTCTTCCGCGCGCCGATTACTTCAGTCGCTCCTGGAGGAACGAGGGGTGAGCCGCGGTGACGCCGTCGACGCCGAGCAGCTGCTCGGAGATGACGTCGCCGAGTTCGTCGCCGTCGCCGGCGCGGACCTCCGCCATCAGCATGTGGTCGCCGGAGGAGGTATACAGCGCCTGGACCTCGTCGAGCGACTTCAGCTCCCGAGTGGCCTCCACGTACTGGCCGGAGTCGACGTCCATCCCCACCATGGCGATCGACTGCGACGAGAGCTTCTTCGGGTCGACCTCCGCCGAGTAGCCGACGATCACGCCCCGCTCCTCGAGGCGGTCGATGTACTTCCGCACCGTCGGCTTCGAGACGTCGGCCCGTTCGGCGATCTCCCCGCAGGACGCCTGTGCGTCCTCTTCTAACACAGAGAGAATCCGTTCCTCCGTCGATACGGTACTCATACGTATCTGTTTGTCACCAACGAAAAAATACCTTGCGAATCAAAAAACGAACCGACTGCGCCGTGAACGGCCGCCGGGCCCGCTCAGGCGTGTTTGTCGAGGAACATGTCGTGGGAGCGCTCCCACTCGTAGTCGTCGTCCCAGTAGCGCTCGGCGAGCGGCTCCTCGGGCATCTCGCCGATCGTCTGCTTCTCCTGGCCGTAGGAGGGGCGCTCCTCGTCGACGTAGAAGCGGCCGGTGAGGACCTCGCCCTCGTACAGCGACTCCTCGGTCTCGCGCATCATCTCCGCGGCCTCGACGCGGTCCGTCTTGTCGAACTCGTAGTCGTCCGAGTCGTTGACGTCGATGTACGGGACGTACTGGCGCGCGTCCTTGTTCCAGGTCGGACACTGGGTGAGGAAGTCGACGTGCGCGAACCCGTCGTGCTCGATCGCCTCGGTGATGATCTCCTTCGCCTGGTTCGGGTTCACCGCGGCGGTGCGGGCGACGTACGAGGCCCCGGCGTTGAGCGACATCGAGAGCGGCTTGATCGGCTCCTTGGCGCTGCCGGAGGGCTGCGTCTTCGACTTGTGGCCCTTCGGGCTGGTCGGAGAGGTCTGCCCCTTCGTGAGCCCGAAGATCTCGTTGTTGAAGACGATGTACGTCATGTCGTGGTTCTCCCGGGCCGTGTGGATGAAGTGGTTGCCACCGATCCCGTAGCCGTCGCCGTCGCCGCCGGCGGCGATCACTTCGAGGTCGGGGTTCGCCAGCTTCGCGGCGCGGGCCACGGGCAGCGAGCGCCCGTGGATCGTGTGGAACCCGTACGTGTCGAGGTAGCTGTTCAGCTTGCCCGAACAGCCGATCCCGGTACACAGCAGCGTCTCCTCGGGCGTGCGCCCGACTTCCGGGAGCGCCTGCTTGAGCGCCTTCAGGACGCTGAAGTCACCGCAGCCAGGACACCAGGTCGGCTGCGGCTCCACGCCGGGGGTGTACTCGTCGCGGTCGATCTCTCGCTCCTCTCCGATCGCTGAAAACGTGCTCATTGGTTAGTCACCTGCGGCTGGGACGAAGGTGGTCTGATGGTCGGACGCGTCGCTGTCCCCCTCGATTATCGCGGCCTCGAACCCGTCGACGACCTCCGCCGGCTCGAACGGGTTCCCGTTGTACTTCAGCAGGCTCGACAGCCGCTCGCCGTAGCGGCCGAGGTTCTTCTGGACGAGCCCGCGGAACTGTCCGGACGCCGTCATCTCGACGACGAGGACCTCGTCGACGCTCTCGACGAAGGCCTCGACCTGCTCGGTCGGGAACGGCAGCATGTCGGAGACGCCGTACGACTTCACCGAGACGCCGGCGTCGTTGAGGCGACCGACCGCCTCCTCGACCGTCCCCTGCTGGCTGCCGAACGTGAGGATGCCGTACTCGGCGTCCTCGGGGCCGGCGTACGACCCCGTGTCCTCGGTGTCGAGGTCCTCGCGGATCGCGGCCAGCTTCTCGGCCCGCCGGTCGATCTGCGCGACCCGGTTCTCCGGGGACTCGCTGATGTGGCCGGTCGGGTCGTGCTCGTTGCCCGTCGCGAGGAAGCGCCCGCCCTTCTGGCCGGGGATCGACCGCGGCGAGACGCCGTCGTCGACGTCGTGCTGGAAGCGGTGGAACTTCCCGTCCCCGCTGTGCGGCTGCTCGGACAGCGCGTCCTCCGAGAGCGTCTTCCCGAGCGTCGGGTTCGGCTCGCGGTCGAAGTGGTCCTTCGGAACGTTCTTCAGCTCGCCGCCGAGCTTCTGATCGTACAGCAGGATCGTCGGGATCTGGTACTCGTAGGCGAGCCGGAAGGCGAGCCGCGACTGCTCGTACGCCTCCTCGACGGTACCCGGGGCCAGCACGACGCGCTGGGAGTCTCCCTGAGACGTGTAGAGGACGTGTTCGAGGTCGGACTGCTCCGGCTTCGTCGGCATCCCAGTCGAGGGGCCGGCGCGCATGGCCTCGACGAGGACGACGGGCGTCTCCGTCATCTCGGCGAGCCCGAGCGGCTCGGACATCAGCGCGAACCCGCCGCCGGAGGAGCCGGACATCGCCTTGACGCCGGCGTGCGAGGCCCCGACCGCGAGCGCGGCCGCGGCGATCTCGTCTTCCACCTGCTCGGAGATCCCGTCGAGCTTGGGCAGGTTCTGCGACATGATGGTGAACACCTCGGTCCACGGGGTCATCGGGTAGCCGGAGATGAACCGGCAGCCCTCGTCGATGGCCCCGTAGGCGATGGCGTCCGAGCCGGACATGAGCAGTTGGGTCTCGTCGTGTTCGCCCGTCGGGACGGAGACGTCGGGCGCGTCGACGTCGTACTCCTCTTGAACCTGCTCGTAGGCGGTCTCGAGGATCTCGAGGTTCGGGTCGAGGATCTTCTCCGGCATCGCGTCGCGCATCAGGTCCTCGACGTGGTCGAGTTCCATGCCGGTCAGCGCGCAGGTCGCGCCGACGCCGGCCGTGTTGCGCATGACCTCGCGACCCATGTCGCGGGCGAGCCCGCGGAGGTCGAGGGGGTATACGTGCCAGTCGTTCTCCTCGGCACGCTCCTCGAAGTTCGGGATCTCCGAGGCGTCGAGCAGCCCCTCGTCGTAGACGATGACGCCGCCCTCGCGGAGCTCGTCTAAGTTCTCCGAGAGCGGTTTGATCTCCTCGTTCCCGTAGACGGCTTCCTCCTGCGGGTTGCGGGCGAACGAGTCGCCGAGCGCGAGCAGGAAGTTGTACCCGTCGCCGCGGGATTCGACGGGGCCCGCCGACGCGCGGACCTCGGTGTACGTGTGACCGCCGCGGATCCGCGACGGGTAGTGGCGATGCGTGAAGACGTTGAGCCCCGATCGCATCAAGGCCTTCGCGAAGTTCTGGCTGGTCGAAGCGATCCCGTCACCGGATCCCCCCGATATCCGCCAGATGAGTTCGTCGTCAGTCATAGTGGTATGTGAGCCCGAGTGGGCCTCGTGGCCGGAAGTTATGCTGGTTCCCTCTTAGGGCTTGCTATGGAATCCCAAGGGACAATCATGAAGGTCTATTAGGGTGCGAAACATTCTCACACCGTCGGCCCGGGGTTCCGCGCCCTTTTACTTCGCCGCGCGCCGAGCGCCCGCATGCTCACGTTCATCGGACTCGGCCTCTACGACGAGCGCTCCGTCACCGTCGAGGGGCGCGAGGCGCTCCGCGAGGCCGACCGCGTCTTCGCGGAGTTCTACACCAGCCGACTGGTCGGCGCCGACGTCGCCGACCTCGAGGCGCACCACGGCGTCGACGTCGAGGTGCGCGACCGCGCCGGCGTCGAGCGGGACCCGGAGCCGATACTCGCGGCGGCCGAGTCCGGCGACGCCGCGTTCCTCACGGCCGGCGACACGATGATCTCGACCACTCACACCGACCTCCGCCTCCGCGCCGCGGAGCGCGGGATCGACACGCGGGTGATCCACGGCGTGACCGCCCAGTCGGCGGCGTCGAGCCTGACCGGCCTCCAGAACTACCGGTTCGGCAAGGCGACGACGCTCCCGTTCCCGTACGCGCACGGCGGCGACGGCGTCCCCGCGAGCGTGGTCGAGACGATCGAGGCGAACCGGGAGCGCGGGCTCCACACCGTCGTCTACCTCGACATCAAAGTGGGGACGGGCCCGACCGGACCGGACCCCGACCACGAGGAGTACATGACGGCGGACGTCGCCGCGGACCTGCTCGCCGACGGCTGGCGCGACGAGCTCGCGGTCGTCGTCGCCCGCGCCGGCTCGCCGGACGCCGTCGTCGCGGCCGACCGACTGAGCGCGCTCGCCGACCGCGAGTTCGGCGACCCGCTCCACCTGCTCGTGATCCCCGGCGAGCTCCACCACGTCGAGGCGGACGCGCTCGTCGGCCTCGCCGGCGCTCCCGAGTCGCTCGTCGACGAGTGAGACCCCCGCGGTGGCGGGACGGACCGGTTTAATCCGACCGCACGCTTGAATATCACGGCCCGCGTTACCACGCAGCATGAACGACGTGCCCGTGGACCGACTCATGTCGACCGACCTGACGACAATCGAACGGGGAGCCGACGCGGCCGACGCGGCGAAGCGGATGCGCGACACCGGCGTCGGCTCGCTCCTCGTCGTCGACCCCGACGGGACGCTGGCCGGACTGATCACCGCCACGGACTTCGTCGCCCTCGTCCGCGACAACGACCCGAAGGACCGGACGCCCGTCGAGGCGTTCATGACGACCGACGTGGTCGCCGTCGGCCGCGAGGACACGGTGGCGGAGCTGGCGGAGCCGACCGCGCACGGCTACACTCACCTCCCCGTCACCGACGACCGCGGGGAACCCGTGGGGATGGTGTCGACGACCGACCTCACGGCGTACCTCTCGCGGGTCGGGTGACGCGCCCCTGACGCCCGCCAGTCCGCCCGATCCTCCCGGCGGTCGACCGGTCCGCTCCGCCGATTGTGCGTTCCGGAAGAGTAATGATATGCGATAACACACAGCGGGGCATGGATCTCGACGACAGGACCCGCGTCGCGGACGTGATGTCGACGCCGCTTGAGACGATCGGCGGGGACGCCCCGGTCCGCGACGCCGCCCGGCTGATGCGGGACGAGAACATCAGCGCGCTCGTCGTGACGACGGGCGGCGGCTGTATCGTCACGCAGAGCGACGTCGTCGCGGCGGTCGCCGAGGGGCGCGACCCGGAGGCGACGACGGTCCGCGACGTGATGACCGAGGACGTCGAAACGGTGACGCCCGACCTCATGCTGGAGGAGGTCGCCGCGATGATGACGATGTACGGCGTGAAACACCTCCCGGTCGTCGACGGCGACTACGTCGGGATGATGTCGTCGACGGACATCGCGGAACACATCTCCTGACGCGGCCCCGTCCGACCCGGCGACGCGCCGTAATCGACGCCGCTCACGACAGCAACAGCGGGAGCCCGACCGCCGCGCCGACGGCGATCAACAGGAGGTTCCAGAGGAACACCGGCCGGACCAGGTCGCGCGCGATGCTCGCCGCGAACGCGGTCTTCACGAGGATGCTGGCGGCCGTCCCGGCGACCACGCCCGCGACCGCGGTGTCGACGCCGATCTGTCCGGTCCCCAGCAGCGAGATCGCCGTGGTCGTCGCGGTCCCCGACGACACCAGCCCCGCGAGGAAGGCGGTGGCGACGAACCCGCCCGCGCCGAAGGCCCGCTCGGCGACCGCGGAGACGAGCAACACGACCAGGAAGAGCGCGCCGAAGGTGAGCGCGTTCCCGAGGCTGAACGGCGAGGTCAGTTCCGCCTCCATCGTCGTCCGCCAGTCGCTGCGCCACACCGCGATCCCGATCCCCGCGACGGTGATCGCGCCGAGCGGCGCGCCGACGACGAGCGCCGCCTCGGGGACGAAGGCCGCCACGACGGCGGCGTTCCGGAGGGCCATGGCGGCGTTCGCGAGCAGGATCGACCCCACCGCGATCTCCCCGAGGTCCGCCCGCCCCTTCGCGCGCTCGGCCATCTCGGCGACGACCGCCGTCGAGTTGACGAGCCCGCCGAAGAAGCCGGTCACCGCGTATCCGCGGCCCTGGTACCGCTTCACCAGCACGTAGTTGACGAAGCCGATGGCGCTGACCGCGACCACGAGCGACCAGACGAGCCGCGGCTGGACCGCGCCCCACGGGTCGATCGTCTCCGCGGGCAGCAGGGGGAAGACGACGAACGCGAGGATGGTGAACTCCACCGCGCTGCGGACCTCCTCGCGCGAGAGCCCCCACGCGAACTGGTGGAGCTCCCGCTTCAACACGAGCAGCAGCGACGAGAGGACCGCCACCGTCACCGACTCGATGAACAGCCCCTCGGCGACGAGCACGCCGACCCCGTACGCGACGAGCATGGACGCCGACGTCGTCAGCGAGAGCCCGTCGACCTCGGGCTCCACGAAGCTCCGGACCGCGAGCAGCACCGCGCTGGCGACCACCAGCGCCCCCCCGACGACGAGGAGTCCCGACTCGCCGAGCAGCGAGAACACCGCGGCCGCGAGGCTGATCAGCGCGAACGTCCGGATCCCAGCGGACTTCTGTGACCACTCCCGCTCTAACCCGAGGAACATGCCGAGCGCGGTCGCTAACACGAGCTTGGCGACGTTCGTCTCGAGGTAGACGAACGGGTCGACCCCGCCTAACACCGCCGCTCACCCCCGTCCGACCGCACCCCGCGGCCGACGCTCGGGGGTCCGTTCCGTGCCCTCGGAGCCATAGTCGTCCGTACCCGACCGTTACGTCTATAGTTTGCTATATAGGAGTATATATCCGGGCGGTGATTCGAGGACGCGACGCCGACGCTACCGGTTCGTCGGTTCGCGCGGGAGGTCGAGCGCCTCCGTCAGGTCGTGTTCCTCGCCGGTGAGGAGGTAGAGCACGTCCTCCAAGATGACGGCCAGTTCGGGCAGCTCCCGGACCGCGAGGAAGGTGATCGCGATGAGCGCCACCACCGCCAGCAGCTGGCTCATGATCCGGTCGGAGATGAGGAACGACACGCGGTACGGGTCGGTCGCGCCGAACATCGTCAACACCAGGTCCGGGTACCAGTGCATGTACTGGTTGCCCGCCACCACCGAAATGAACGTCGTCCGCAGGATGTTCAGGACGTAGATGAGCGGGAGCGACACCGCGAGCGCGCGGAGCTTCCGGGCGAGCGGCGCCTCGACGGCGGCGACGAGCCCGCCGAAGATGGCCATACTCCCAAGCCCCGTACACGCCAGCACGATGTGGATGACGACGGTGTGGCCGTCGTCGAGGGTCCACGAGTACGCCGCCTGGTACCCCTCGCTGCTCGTCACCGCCTCGGGCGCGTACCCGAGGAGGTCGATGAGCGCCCCCGTCTGCGACGCGACGACCTCGATGAGGATCCGGCGGGGCTCCGGGACCGCGACGCCGGCGAACGTGAACGCCGGGATCGTCTCGAACGGGAGGTAGATGAACAGCATGAGCGCGATCGCCCGGGTGAGGGTGAACAGCGACGCCCGGCCGTCGTAGAGGAGGTAGCCGGCGTACACGCTCGCCGGGAACCCGACGAGCGCGAGGATCGACTCGACGTAGCTCTGGTGTTCGAGCGCGAAGTACGGCACCGTCGACAGCCAGAAGATCCCGAACAGCGCCCACGTCGCGGCCGCGAGCGTGCGCCCCGCGGCCAGCCCGCGGCTGTCGAGCAGCCACGCCGTCGCGAAGAGGATCGCCACGATCCACGCGAACGTGAACGTGTCGGGAATCACGCTCAACACCGCCGGCGCGCCGTGGCCGAACATATCCGTGAAGTCGGTCGTCGTCGAATAAAGCCCTTGTCGTTGCGTGCGACGCCGGGGTCAGATCACCGGGTCGAGGCGGGCTTCGCCGCCCGCCGGCGCGCCGCTCGCTCGATCCGAGGAACTACCGTTCCTCGCTGTCGAGGACGCGGATCTGGTCGCCGCGGACCGTCACCGGGATCGGGACGGTCGCCTCGTACAGCTCGACGGTCACTTGGTCTTTCCCCTCGTCGATGCGCTGGACGCGCGCCTTCTCGCCCTTGAACGGGCCGGCGATCAGCTCGACGATGTCGCCCTCGCCGATCCCCTCCACGTCCGGGGTCGGCGAGAGGAAGTGCTCGACCTCGGAGAAGGGGCTCTCGGCGGGCCCGTCGCCGCCCTGGATGACGCCGCGGGCGTGCGGGATCTCGTCGAGGATGCGCCCGAACGCGGTCCCGTCGGTCGCCTCGACCATCACGTAGCTGGTGAGCTGGTCGGGGGCGATGACCGCTTGGATCTCCGGCGCCTCCTTCTCGGCGAGCATGTCGGCGACGGTGCGCTCTTGGCTCGCCGTCGTCTTGACCGAGTAGATCGGCATTACGCGCCGACCCCCGGGAGCAGGCTCATGATCGCGAAGATCAGGAACCCGATGAACCCGATGAGCAGGATACCCGCGCCGGCGATCTTCGACACCTGGAGGAACTCGTCGGTGCTCGGCGTGCTCGCCAGCTTCAGCACCCGAATGTAGCTGTTGAGATCGTACGGAACGTCCATGTTACCAGCGGATTCGAGACGAGACGGTTTTTACCTTTTGATGCGCCCCCGGAACGACGCGGCGCGCGTCCGTTACCCGTGGCCCCTCCTCGGAGCCCCCGCCGCAGGCCCGTCACTCCACGTAGTCGATGTCCTCGACGTCGCTCGGGGCGCCGCCCTCCGGCGGCTCGCCGTTGCTCCCGTAGATCTGCGGCGACTCGACGCCGGTCACGACGATCATCGTGCGCATCTCGCCCTCGAGCTCGTCGTCGACGGAGGTCCCCCAGATGATCCGCGCGTCGGGGTCGATCCGGTCGTAGATCTCCTCGACGACGCCCTCCGCCTCCTCGATCGACATGTCGGTGCCGCCGGTGACGTTCACCAGCGCGGAGTTCGCGCCGGAGATGTCGACGTCGAGCAGCGGCGAGCGCAGCGCGGACTTCACGGAGTCTTGCGCCTTCGAGTCGGAGTCGGACTCGCCGAGCCCGATCATCGCGACGCCGCCCTTCTCCATCACGGTGCGGACGTCGGCGAAGTCGAGGTTGACGAGGCCGGGCATCGTGATGAGCTCCGTGATCCCCTTCACCGAGCGCATCAGCACCTCGTCGGACACCTTGAACGCCTGCCGGACGGGGAGCTTCCCGACCGCGTCGAGCAGGCGGTCGTTGGGGACGACGATGACCGTGTCGCTCACGTCGCGGAGCCGCTCCAGGCCGGCCTCGGCGTTCGTCCGGCGGACCTCGCCCTCGGCCGTGAACGGCGTCGTGACGATGGCGATGGTGAGCGCGCCCGACTCGCGGGCCGCCTTCGCGACGACCGGCGCGGAGCCGGTCCCGGTGCCGCCGCCGAGCCCGGCGGTGACGAACACCATGTCGGAGCCGTCGATGGCGTCTTGGATCTCCTCTTGGGACTCGATGGCGGCCTCCTCGCCCACCTGCGGGAGCGAGCCCGCGCCGCGCCCCTGCGTCTTCTGCTGGCCCATGAGGATCTTCGTGTCGGCCTCGATGTTGACGAGGTGCTGGACGTCGGTGTTGGCGGCGACCAGCTTCGCGCCGTGGATCCCCTCCTCTGTCATTCGGTTGACCGTGTTGCCGCCGGCGCCCCCGCAGCCGACGACCGTGATGTTCGTCTGGAGGTCCTGGAGGACGTCCTGTAGCTCGTCGTCCGTCATCGTCCCGGTCTGCGGCGGCGCGCCGGCGCTCCCTCCGGCGGCGCTCTCGCCGGCTCCCCCGGCGTCGTCTGCGGGGGCCTCTTCGGCTTCGTCGATGGCGTCCTCAACGATAGAGTCCATTATGTCGTGTCGTTGCGACCCGGACGTATTTATTTTTGCCCGATCGTCTGACGCAGGTCGGACGCCGAAATCGGCGGCGTTCGCGGCCGACCACCGAGTGTACGGCTATCACACCGGTTTCCGTCGGCGTCGGCGGCGCTTATAAATCACTCCAGCGCGGCCCCGTCGATCGGGAACCGGTCCGTCCGCGTCCGCGACACGTCGCCCGGCTCGACGGTCTCGCCGTCGACCTCGACGGCCTCCCCGTCCGCGAGGCGCCCGAACGCCGGCCCCTCCGGAACGCCCCGCTCGGCCGCCAGTCCGGGGTCGAACGCCGTCTCGTCGGCGACGACCGCACTCCGCTCGGGCGCCACCTCGACGTCGTCGTAGCACGCCTCCAGCACGCCGGCCAACCCCTCGACGAGGGCCGCGTACCCCGGCGTCTCCGGACCGGCCGCGAACGCGACGCGGCCGGCGGCGCGGGTCCCGCCCTGCTCCGTGTCGAACGCGACGGCGACCCGTTCGACCGCCTCCCGCGCGGCCTCGGCGTCGAGCCCCTGCGCCCGGGCGAGCAGCTCCGCCGGGAGGTCGCGGACGCGGACCGCCGCCTCGAGGCCGACGGCGTCGTCCGCCTCGGCCACCGCCGCTTCGGAGACCTCGTCGACGACCGCGCCGAACCGGAGCCCCTCGTCGACCGGACCGATCGCCGCCTCCAGCCGCTCCACGAGCGTGAGCGGGGCGTCGCCGACCTCGCGCACCCACGTCTCGCTCACCACCCGGTGGCCGAGCTCCTCGACGACCGCGGCGAGCTCCGGGCGGTCGCCGTCGATCACGGCCCGGTCGGCGCGGCTGCGCTCGAAGGCGGCGTCGATCACGTCGCGGTTCGCCGCCGGCGCGCCGAGGTCGGCGAGCGCCCAGTCCGCGCCGACGTGGCCCACCGCCCACTCGGTCTCGCGGACGATCCGCGTGAACCGCGGCGCGTAGTGGCCGCCGCCGAAGCCGACGACGTGGCGGGGGTGCGCCTCGGTCGCGGCGTCGTCGACGAGGTCCGCGCCCGTCCCGCGGAGGTCGAGGACCGCCCGCGCCACCGCCGCGGCCGCCTCGGGGTCTTCCCACTGCGGTTCGTCGGACCCGAGCTCGACGAACAGCGACGGGACGGCGACGTCAGTCGGCCCGTGGTGCGTACACTCGACGCCGACATCGTACCCCCCCGGCGCGTGTCGCGCGAGCGCCTCGACGACGCGCTTCTCCGCGCCCGGCGCGGCCCGCGCCAGCGACTCGGGGTCGCCCCCGTACTTCGCCTCGCCGAAGTTTCCGGTGACGTGCGCGGTCAGGAGCTCCCCCGTCTCACCCGAGTGCCTGGAGACGAACGCGAGGAAGGCGGGGTCGCAGTCGAACGCGGCGGCCGGGTCCGAGAGGCGGATGTGGAGCTCGTCGAACTCGCGGAGCTCGAAGCCCGCGGTCCGGTAGTACGTTCCGCCCCCGTCGGCGTCCGGGCGCGACTCGTCCTCGCGCGCCTCCCAGTCGCCGACCTCCAGCAGCCGTTCGCCGATGTGCGCCGAGGCGCTGTCGGCCCGGCTGACGACGATCGCTATCACGCCACGTGTTCAGCCGGCCGCGGCCGAATACCCGTCGGTTCGGCCTCCGCCGCGGTTCCGCGAGGGGCCGCCGCGACCGCGCCGCTCGGGGTCGTCCCCCGGCTCACGGGAGCAACAGGTACACGAAGACGCCGTAGCCGACGGTGAGGGCGACGCCGTCGACGCGGGTGATCCGCTCGCCGTACGCCATCATCCCGACGACGACCGCCGTGAACGCGAGCAGCGCGGGGAACTCGAAGCCGCGGACGCCCGGCGCGACGCCGATGGGGGTCACCACGGCGACGATGCCGATGACCGCGAGGATGTTGTAGATGTTCGAGCCGACGACGTTACCGACGCTGAACTCGGCCTCGCCGCGCACGGCGGCCACGAGGCTGGCGGCCAACTCCGGGAGCGACGTGCCGAGCGCCAGCACCGTGAGCCCGATGAAGATGTCGGAGAAGCCGGCGGCCGACAGCAGCGACTCGCCGCCGTCGATGAGCCACCGCGACCCGAGGACGAGCGCGACGATGCCGCCGACGACGGCCGCGGCGTCGCGCCCCTTCGCGTCGGGCATCCCGTCACGCTCCTCGTCGGTGATCGCCGACTGGTTCTGCCGGACGCTCCAGAGGATCGCGGCGGTGAACGCGACGAGGACCGCGAGCAGCACCACGCCGTCGAAGAGGCCGATCCGCCCGTCCCAGCCGAGCCCGACGAGCAGCAACGCGGCGAGTATCATGAACGGGACGTGCCGGCGGAACACGGTCCCCGAGACGTCGAGCGGGCGGATGATCGCGGACACCCCCAACACCAGGCCGATGTTGGCGACGTTCGAGCCGACGATGGCGCCCAGCCCGATGTCGGTCGACACCGTCACCGCGCCGAGCAGGGAGACGAAGAGCTCCGGGGCGGTGGTCGCGAACGCCACGACGGTGACGCCGACGGTCGACGCCTTCAGCCCCACGGCGAGCGCGAGGTCGCTCGCGCCCGAGACGAGCAGTTCCGCGCCGGCGTAGAGGAGGGCGACGCCGCCGAGGATCAACAGCAGTTCGACGAGTGGCGACCCGGGCAGCACGGCTCCGGGTTCGCGGGCGGGTTTCAAAAGGATCGTGATTCCGAACCGCCTGCGGCCGCCGCCGCGGACCCGGGATCAGGCGTGCGTCGAGCGGAACTCCCCGTGCTTCACGCCGATCGCGAACGCGAGGCCGCCGAAGACGAGCATCGACGGGACGACCATCATCAGCGTCGTCTGGAGGGGCATCATGCCGCCGCCGATGAGGCCGCCGGCGCCGATCGCGACGATCAGTACGAGGATCGCTGCCGCACGCGGAAGGTCGAACTTCATACGCTTCATACGTCGCGAGCGATCCTAAACGTTCTGTCTGCGGCGCGGCTCACGCCTCGAGTATCTCGTCCTCCTCGTCGTCGGGAATCCGGATCTCGCCGTCGAGCGCGACCGACGCGCGGCCGCCGACGCGGACGCCGTCGGGCTCGACGCGCACGCGGACGTGCCCCGGTCGGTCGAGGAAGTGTCCCTGCTCGAACCGGAACTCGTCCGGCTCGTCCCCGTCGAAGGCGTTGACGTGCCGGAGGTACCCGCCGACCGCCCCGCTCGCGGTGCCCGTGACCGGGTCCTCCGCGATCCCGAGCGACGGGACGAACGCCCGGCCGTGGAGCGTCGAATCGGCGTCGAGCGCGTCGAAGGTGAACGCGTACACGCCCGCCACGTCGAACTCCTCCGAGAGGCGCTCGACGGCGGCGTCGTTCGGGTCGGCCTCGCCCAGCCGCTCCAAGAAGTTCACCGGGACGACGAGGAACGGGAGGCCGGTCGACGCGACCGCGACGGGGAGGTCCGCCCCGACGTCGCGCAGCGCGGCGGGGTCGACGCCGAGCGCCTCGCCGAGCCGGCCGGCGTCCACGTCGACGACCTCGACGCTCGGGGCCTGCTGCCGCATCCAGACGGTGCCGTCGTCGCCGACCGCGACCGTGAGGTCGCCGACGTTCGTGCGGAGCGTGCGCTCGCCGCCGTCGATCGCGCCCTCGGCGAACAGGGCCCCGTAGGTCGCGATCGTGGCGTGCCCGCAGAGGTCGACCTCCGTGGTCGGCGAGAAGTAGCGGAGCCGGTCGTCGGCCGCGCCGTCGCCGTCGGTCAGGAACGCGGTCTCCGAGGCGCCGAGTTCGGCGGCGACCGCGGCCAGCTGTCCGTCGCTCAGTCCCTCCGCGTCGGGGACGACGCCGGCGGGGTTGCCGGCCAGCGGCTCCGCGGTGAACGCGTCGACGAGCAGCGCGCGTCGGGTCTCCATGTCGAACCCCTCCGCGGGTCACGGACAAAAATCCTCCCGAGCGCGGCGACGGCGACGACGCGGTCGACTCGGCTACCCCTGTCGGGCCGCGTCGCCGAACTCGAACCGCGCGCCGCCGCCGTCGGCGGCCGCGGCGCGGACGGTCCACCCGTGCGCCTCGGTCACCGTCTTGACGATGCCGAGCCCGAACCCGGTCCCCTCCGGACTCGTCGTGTACCCCGTCCGGAAGACGCGCTCGCGGTCCGCCGCCGGGATCCCCGGGCCGTTGTCCGCGACGTAGAGGTCGTCGCCGTCTGCGAGCAACACCCGGACGCGCTCCCCACTCATTGTTCGTCCCTCCCGCTGCGACCGCTTGGATATACGGATTTCCGGCTCTGTTGAAATCCTTAAGAACTGATAGGATCTGTGTGCGAGATACAGAGGGTGCGTGTAGCAAGTTCACCTCTTGTCTTTTCGGTCACCCCCAACGAGTCCTCCGTGCGAATGAACTCCTTACAAGAGCGGTGAACTCAACCCAACCGGC
>NZ_CAKZRO010000100.1 GCF_937146585.1 uncultured Halorubrum sp.
CACGCATAGAATGTTCGAGCGATTCTCGAGCGGTTACTACCTGGGGGAACTGTACGTGGAACCCCACGACGGCGAGCGCGCCGTCATTCGGCGGGCGGACCACGAACACGTCAACGAGCAGCTGTACGCGGACGGCGAGGGCGTCGAGCGACTCGACGCGCCCCTCGTGATGAAAGTCGACGGCGGCCACATTCCGGTCGGCGGCGACGACGACGTACCGAGCGGCACGCTCGCGATTCCCCGAGGACTCGCCGACGAGACGCTCCCGGACCGGCGGAACGTGCTGTTGGCGGACGCCGACCGCGCCGAGACGCTCCTCCGCTGGGAGGGGTGGGAGCCGTTCGTGAACGCGTAGGACGCCGCCGCGTGTCTGAGGGAGTCGCGAACGGCGAAGGCCGCGGCGGTAGCGCCCGGAGACCGACAGGGGCGGGCCCGCGCGTCGAGTCGAACTGCGCGTGGGACCGACCGGCATAGCGACCGCGTAGGCGGGAAATGGTTCGATGTCGGGCCGCGGACGCCGCCGGAGCCGCCCGATCGGGCACTCGTGTTATTATGCCGGTCCGGCTCGTGTCGAACGTATGGCGCTCGCGCTCTCGGCCGAGCTGGTGGCGACCGTCGCGGTCGTCGTCGCGGTCGCGGGCGCCGTCAACGGGGTCGCGGGGTTCGGCTTCGCGGTCGTGGGGACGACGGTGCTCGCGTCGACGCTCGACCCGGCGGCCGCCGTCGCGTTCATGATCGTCCCGATGTTCGCGGTGAACGTCGCCCTCGTCGGAGAGCTCACGCGCGAGGAACTGCGGACCTGCGGGGCCCGGTTCGCACCGCTGCTCGTGGCCGCGCTCGTCGGCACCCTCGCGGGGATGGCGCTGCTCGATCGCCTCCCGGCGGCTCCCCTGCGCGTCCTGCTCGGCGTCGTCTCGCTCGGGTTCGTGGCGACCGCGCAGCGCGCGGTCTCGCTCCCGTCGCTGCCGACTTCGGCCGACCGCGAGCGCGCCGAAGGCCCGCTCGTCATGGGGGTCGTGGGCGTCGTCTCCGGCGTCCTGTTCGGCGCGACGAACGTCGGCGTCCAGCTGGTCGCGTTCGTCCGGAGCTTCGACCTCTCGCACGGGGTGTTCGTCGGCGTCGTGGCGCTGGTGTTCGTCGGGATCAACGGCCTTCGCGTCGGGGCCGCGGGCGCGCTCGGACTCTACCCGGACGCCGCGTTCGCGCTCGCGTCGGCCGCCGCCGCAGTTCCCGCGGTCGCCGGCGTCGCCGTCGGGACTCGCCTCCGAGACCGCGTGAGCGAGCGGCTCCGGCGCGGCCTCGTCCTCGGCCTCCTCACGGTCATCGGGCTCCGGCTGATACTCGGCGGCGCGGGCGTCGCCTGACCGGTGTCGCCGTCGCTCCGCCGGAGTCGCCGCCGGTCAGTCGACTGCGGCCTCGATGTCGCGGACGACGGACAGCACCGCCCGCCACTGCTCGACCGTCCCGGGCGGCTCGCGGTCGACGGTCCCGGTCCGGTCGGTGATCGACCGTCGGACCGCCTGCGGGTCGTCGATCCGGCGGAGCTCGAGGTCCGGCCCGCCGGCGACTTCGATCGTGACCGTGCCGTACCCGAACGCGGAACCGGTCACCGATTGACTGTACGCCGTGTTCTGTACCTGTGCCAGCCCGACGCGGCGGACCTTTCGGCCGAGCACGCCGCGTTTCGACCAGATCGCTCGAGTCGTGACCACGTAGTCGGTCCGTGTGACGCGGAGCAGTTCCCAGCCGGCGATGCCGACGCCCAGCGGGCTCGCCGCGGCGATGCGCGGGTCGACCGCGGCCGCCGCGAGGAGCGCGACGGCGACGGTCGCGACGCCGACGACGCCCCCGCCGAGCGCCGCCGACAGCCGCGGGCGACCCGTCCACACGACGGTCTCGTCGTCGTGCCGAAACCACCAGTCGCCGGTCATCGGTCCTCGCGCGCCGTCTCCGACGCGGTCCGCTCGGCGCCGACGTCCTCGCCGGTCGCGGTCGGCGTCTCGGCGTCGCCGCCGGCACCGTCGTCGGTGACCGCGGAGCGGATCGCGCGAAGTTCGACGAGGATATCGGCGAGCACGTCGTCGGCGTCGCCGTCGCCGTCGGCGCTGTCCCGCTTTCCGGCGTCGATCTCCCTGGCGATCAGCTCCTGGACCGACGCCGGGTCCGGAATGCTCCGGAACCGTAGCTCGACGCCGGAGCCGCCGGCGGTGCTGACCTCGACCGACCCGTACCCGAGCGACGAACCGATGGCCGACTGCGAGTAGGAGATGTTCTGTACCTTCTCGAACCCGATCTGTTTCACGTCCCGGGAGAGGATGCCCCGCTTGCTGTAGAGCCCCTTGTTCGTGACGACGTAGTTCGTGTTCTTGTACTGGAGGTAGCTCGCGGCGACGATCGGGATCCCGACGAGGACGAGCGACAGGGGAACGCCGACGAGAAGCGCCGGGACGACGCTGTACCTGTGCGGCGTGCTCGCCCAGCGGATCTCCTCGTCGTCCTCGAGCGACAGCCAGTCGAGGTCGAGGTCGGCGGTGACGCCGTTGCCGGTCTTCGGTTCCTCCTGGAGGGACGGAGACGACATATCCCCCGAAGCGTCGGGAGACGGTAAAACGGTGGCGGAGGCGCACCGATCGGATCACGCGCGAAGCGGACGACGTGAACGCGGCGACGAACGGTCGCGCGGGAGACGGCGGCGGACGGTGGCGCGACGCGCGGACGGCCCGGAGAGCGGCGTCCGTCTCCGCCGCAGACGCACCTTTTACGTCGCGGCGGGTCGCGAATTCGGTATGATCGACAGGCTGCTCGGGCGCGCCGAACTGAAGGAACGCATCGAGGAGTTGGAGGAGGAGAAGCGTCACCTCGAACGCCGCGCCGAGGCCGAGGAGGAGCGGCGGTCCGACGCGGTCGCCGACCGGCAGCGCGCCGAGGAGCGCGTGAACGAGCTCGAACACCGGATCGAGTCGTTAGAGGAGCGGGTGGAGCGCGCCGAGGGGACGGAGGAGACGGTCGAGTTCCGCCGCGTGAGCGACCGCAGCGGCGCGCGGCTGGCGGACGCGCTCGACCGCTTTCGAGCGGTCGAGAGCGACGACGAGGAGGGGCTGCTCACGGCGTACGTGCCGGACGGTGATTCCGTCCCGGCGAGCGTCGCCGACTGGTTCGGGGACCGTACCGCGCTCGTCCGGCGCGCGGCCCCGGCCGTCGTCCTCGCCGACGACACCGGCGCGGTGAGCGCCGCGCTGACGCCGCCCGTCGAACCCGAGCCGTTCGACCGGTGGGACGACCGGTTCCGGCTCGACGACGCGTGGTTCCGCCCGACCGGTCGGTTCGCGTTCGCCGTCGTCCGGTCCGACACCTTCGCCGTCGGCACGTACGAGGGCGACGAGCGGGTCGCCTTCGAGGGGTTCACCACCGACGTGAAGGAGGCGCACTCGAAGGGCGGCTTCTCGCAGGGGCGCTTCGAGCGCCGCCGGGAGGGACAGATCGACGACCACCTCGGCCGCGCCGACGAGGCGCTCGCCGAGGTCGCGGCGGCGGGCGACCTCGACCGCGTGATCGTCGTCGGCGAGCGCAGCGTGTTGGGCCGCGTGCGCGACCGCGCCGACGTCACCGACGTGTCGGACGCCACCGGGAAGCCGGAGGCGGCGCTCGACGACGCCTTCCGCGACTTCTGGCGAGTCCGGATCCGCGCGATCTGATTCGGGGGCGACCGGTCGGCGTCAGAACGGGCTCTCGGGCCCCTCGTCGGGGTCGCCGGCGGCCGGCTCGTCCGACGCGGGCAGGTCGCCGATCTCCTGCTCCCACGCCTCGATGCCGCCGCGGAGGCTCTCGACGCGCGCCGCTTGGGTCCCCTCGTAGCTGCCGATGAGCTGGGCCGCCTGCTGGCTGGCGACGCCGTGGGGGCAGACGGTGACGATGCGGTCGCTGCCCTCGAGCTCCGCGATCCGGTTCGTCAGCTCCGGGAACGGGATACACTCGCTGTCGGGGAGGTGGCCCCGGTCGAACGCGCGTCGGTCGCGGATGTCGACGATGCGGAGCGACTCGTCGGCGGAGCCGTCGTCGTCCGCGTCCAGCAGCGTCGACAGTTCCTCGGGATCGATTTCGCCGTCCATCAGTTGAGCGGCGCGATGCTGGCCGTCAGGACGGCTCGGTCGTCGGTGTCGTTGCGTGCGCCGTGGACCGCGCCGCGCGCGTTCTCCACCACGGCCGGGGCCGCGAGCGCCTCCTCCTCGCCGTCGCGGATCACGGTCGGCTCGCCCTCCACGACGTGGAACACGTTCGTGGCGTCGGCGTGTTCGTGCGGGTCGACGGTCGCGTCCGGGCCGAGGACGAACGCCTTCACGAGCACGTCGTCGGTGACGACGAGCTCCGCCGTCTCCACCTCGCCGCGGGCCGGGTCGAGGGCGGCGACCGCCGCCGCGTAACTGTCGAGCGTCATACCTACGCGTGGCGCGGGACGGGGAAAAATCGCGCGTTCGGTCGCGGGCGACGGGGCTCAGTACGTCGGCGACTCCTCGGGCTCGCCGTCGCGCGCGTTGACGACCCGCCCGAGCGTGAAGAGGAGGTCCGAGAGTCGGTTGAGGTAGGTGACGACCGCCTCGTTGATCGGCTCCGAGCGCGCCAGGTCGACGACGCGCCGCTCCGCGCGCCGGACGACGGCGCGCGCGTGGTGGAGCGCCGCCCCCGCCTCGCCGCCGCCCGGGAGGATGAACGACTGGAGCGGCTCCAGTTCCTCGTCGAACGCGTCGATGCGGTCCTCCAGCGTCTCGGTGTGGTCGCTCTCGACCTGGGGGTCGTCCGGGTCGGGGTCGGGGTTCGCGAGGTCGGCCTGGACGATGTGGAGGTGGTTCTGGATCGCCTCCAGCAGGTCGTCGACGTCGTCGTGGCCCGTGGGCCGGACCGTCCCGAGCAGGGCGTTCGCCTCGTCGACGGAGCCGTACGCCTCGATGCGGTGGCTCGACTTCGACACCCGGCTCATGTCCCGGAGGTCGGTCTCGCCCTCGTCGCCGCGGCCGGTGTAGATGCTCATGCGAGGGTCCTCTCGACGTACTCGACGATGTTCGCGCTCTCCGCCATCGTCACGCCGCGCTCCTCGTCGACGAGGACCGGGACGCCGCGCTGGCCGCTGACGCGTTTGACCTCGTTGCGGTCCGAGTGGAGCGCGTCGACCCACTCCGTCTCGTACGCGACGCCGGCGTCGTCGAGCGCGTCTGCCGCCTTCTCGCACCACGGACACCCGTCGAGGGCGTACAGTCGAACGGTCATACCGATCGATCCGTCCGCGGCGTCAAGAAGGTGTGCGTCCGTCGGCGGTCGGGGGCGCGCACCCGGCCCGCCGTCTCGGCGGTCGGCATCCCGGCGGTCGGCATTTCGGCGCTCGTCGGCTCTGGGGTCGGCATTTCGGCGCTCGTCGGCTCTGGGGTCGGCATTTCGGCGCTCGTCGGC
>NZ_CAKZRO010000101.1 GCF_937146585.1 uncultured Halorubrum sp.
ATCTCTGAACCCTATGAGTGCGGCGCTATGTCCAGCTAAGCCACCCGGCCTCACCTTTTCGTACCGCGATGAGACTCTTTAACCTTCCCATCCGTCGGAGGGTTGTGAACCGATCGCAGATCGGCGCGGGCGGCCGCTTCCGGCGGTGAGTCGCCGGCGGACGGATTGCGGAGCCGCGAAGTCGGGGGTCGATTCGGGCCGCGACCCGCGCGATCGGGCCGCGCTCGCGGCCGACCCAGCGGATTTATGCCGGGCGCGGCGTATCCCGGGCGTATGAGCCTTCCCGAACTGCTCGCGGGGACCGTCGGCGACGAGGACGTCGTCGCCGAGGTGCCGCTGGGCGGCGACGATCGACTCGCGGTCACGCCCACCCGGACCCTCGTCTACCGCGGCGACGGACTCCTGTCGGACGAGTCCGTCGACGAGTACGGCCACGACGTCGAGCGGATCGACGTCTCCACGGGCCGCCGCAAGGCGAAGATCACCCTCGGCTACGGCCTCGACGGCGACGAGACGCTCTCGGTCCCGAGCAAGCGCGTCGACGACGTCCTCCACCCCGTCCTCGCCGGCGTCCTCTCGGCGAGCGGCGTCACCGGCGCCGGCGAGACGGTCGTCCGCACCTTCCGCTTCTCGGAGCTCACCCTGATCGTCACCAGCGAACGACTGGTCAAACACGTCGGCTCGGCCGTCTGGGACCCCGAGTTCGAGGAGTTCCACTACTCGGACCTCACCGGCCTCGACTTCGAGGAGGGGACCGTCGCCACCGCGGTCGTCCTCGTCCACGACGGCCGCTCCGAGCGGTTCAAGGCGCCGAACGAGTCGGCCCGCGCGGTCCGGGAGACGCTCGCCGACGCGGTGTGCTCGTTCCACGACGTCGCCAGTTTGGAGGAGTTCCGCGTCGCGGCCGCCGAGGCCGAGGAGCCGGAACCGGAGGCCGACCGGAGCGGCACGACCGACTTCGGCGAGGGCCCCGACCCGCTCTCGGCGTCGCCGGCCGCCGACGCGGAGGCCGACGCCGAGGGGCCGGGCGTCGAGTCCGGCGGCGCGGCCGATCCGACCGCCGGGGCCGGGCCGCCGTCGGAGACCGACCCGACCCCCGAGACCGACGTAGTCGGGGAATCGGCCGCCGAGTCGACGCAGCCGACCGAGACTGACGACGACCCGCTGGGCGGGGACCCGCTCGCGCCGGACGCGACCGTCGACGACGCGACGGCGGATCCCGCGGAGGGCGCGCCCGCGACGGAGTCTTCGGGAGCGGACGCGGCGGCGGATCCGCTCGACGCGGAGGCCGCCGGGACCGCACCGGCCGCGGGCGAGGTCGATCGGGAGGCGGGCGACGAGACCCCTGTCGAGGCCGATGCGCTCGAGACGGACGCGGCAGCCGGCGATCCGATCGACGACGCCGTCGCGCCCGACGCCGACGCGGCCGTTCCGGAGGACGACGCGTTCGACGGGTCGCCGTTCGAGAGCGCCGGCGTCGAGGACGCGGACCTCGCGAGCGAGGTCGCCGCGCTGCGACGGACCGTCGAGACGCAGTCTGAGCGTCTCGACCGGCAGTCGGCGCTCATCGAACAGCTCATCGAGGAGCTCCGCCGCGGCCGGTGACCGGGACCACGGTGGTCGCAGATCGGCCTTCCGCGGCGGGGCGTCCGATTCTCTCGCCTGAGACTCGCGTCGGATCGGTTAACCGATGGGCGGCGAACGTGTGACCGTGATAGGCGGACTGGGAACCCGGGTCGGCGCGGTGTTGAGCGACATCTCGAGCACGGAGGGGCGGCTGGCCGTCACCGCCGCCATCGCCCTCGCGACGCTCGGAGTCGGTTGGCTGCTGTTGCCGCGGGCCGTCCGCGCCGGCGAGCAGACGCTCGCCGACTGGCTCGGGCGGCTGCTCGACGACCGGCTGTCGGAGTCGACGGAAGGCGCGCTGGAGACGCTGCGCGAGGGGATCCCCGCGTCGTTCCTCCTGCGGCTCGCGGTCGGGCTCCTCCAGCTCGCGCTGTTCGCGCTCGCGGGCGTCGCCGTCCTCACCCTCTGGGGACGGTTCGAGCTCGTGGTCGCGGTGCTGCCGGTCGCGGAGAACGCGGTCCGGGTCGGCGGGCAGGTGATCGCCTCGGTGGTGCTGCTCGGCGGCGCGTACGTCGTCAGCGACGTGGTCGAGACGTACGTCGAGGAGCTGTCGGCGGACAGCGACCGGATCACCGCCCACCAGGAGCAGCTCCTCACCCGGCTCGCACAGGTCGGGCTGCTCGTGCTCGCGGCGATAACCGTCCTCGGGATCTGGGGCGTGAACCTCGGCGGCCTCCTCGTCGGGGCCGGCTTCCTCGGGATCGTCCTCGGGATGGCGGCCCGGCAGACGCTGGGGTCGCTCATCGCCGGCTTCGTGCTGATGTTCGCGCGACCGTTCGAGATCGGCGACTGGGTCGAGATCGGCGACGAGGAGGGGTTCGTCACCGACATCACGATCATGAACACCCACATGCGGAACTTCGACGGGGAGTACGTCGTGGTGCCCAACGACCTCGTCGCCAACCAGGCGATCACGAACCGGAGCCGGGAGGGCCGCCTCCGGATCCACATGGAGGTCGGGATCGGGTACGACGACGACCCCGACGAGGCCAGCGACATCGCCGAGGAGGTCCTCGGGGACGTCGGCGTCATCGCGAACAATCCGCAACCGTACGCGATCCCGTCCGGGTTCGGCGACTCGGCGATCCTGCTCGACTTACGCTTCTGGATCGACCCGCCGACCCCGCAGGCGCGGTGGCGCTCGAAGGCCCTCGTCGTCGAGCGGATCCAGGAGCGCTTCGCCGACGCCGGCATCTCGATCCCCTACCCGCAGCGGACCGTCTCGTACCCGCCGGAGAAGGCGGCGGCGGACGAGACGGTCGAGCGCGTCGAGCGGGCCGACGGGAACGGCGACGGGCGACGGCGAGACGGTCCCCTCTGAGGTCGCTTCGGTCGAGAACGAGCGCCCGCGGGGACTACCGGTCCGACGGGCCGGTGTAGCCGCTCGGGAGCTCCGTCCCCCGACCGGTGAACAGCCGCTCGAACCGCTCGATCTTCTCTAACACGTAGCTGAGCGCCGCGGTGAGCGAGTCCGCGCCGATCGACAGCAGGTGGCGCGCCCCCTTCGTGCGGTCGGCGTGGTAGAAGCTGATCTCCCCTTCCGGCTCGGTGTTCCGCTCCGGCATCACCACCAGGTCCTGTCTGGTGGGGCCGTGCCGGAAGACGAGCACGTCCGTGAGCGAGTCCGCGCCGTAGGTGACCACGTCGTGGAGGACGCTCCACTTCGGCGGCGTCTCCTCGGCGATCGCGTCCGCGTCGACGACGTTTCGCATCGTCGTGGCGGTCGAGACGCGCTCCAGGGCCGACCCGCGTCGGCTCCGAAGCCACGCGAGCAGCCGCTCGACGAGGTCGCGGAAGCCGTCCGGTCCCGAGAACCGGCCGGCCGACCGCTCCTGCGGCAGCGACCCTCGCGTCACTTCGGTCCGCTCTCCCATGGGTGTACCCCCGGGCCCATCACGGTAATAGATACCGGTCGGAGACCCCGTCGACCGTCTCGAGCGCC
>NZ_CAKZRO010000102.1 GCF_937146585.1 uncultured Halorubrum sp.
ACCAACGATCACGAAGCATACGACGACACCGACCGACAGCCATCCGAGCGATCGCGTCCCCATCATAGCGAACGACCCACGGATGCCAGAGCAGTCGCTCTCGGGGCGGCATTAGGACTCGACCCGGCCCCGCGAAACGGCTCCTGTCACACCGCGGGATCTCTCACTCGGTTCGATCGCTTATAAATGGCTTACGGACGTGAAAGCTTCCGACTGGAGAAATAATCGCAAGACTGCGCTGCGACGCAGTCAATTGATAACTCAAAAGCGCGGAACGCTACCGGAGACGGGCGGAGTGAGAGCGGAGACGGGAATTGCCGGAGCCGTCAGTGCTCGACCGCTTCCATCATCGAGAGCAGTTGCTCGGACTGCTCGACCTGTTCGGGGTGGATACCGACCATCGCGATCACGTCTTCGCTGTCCGCGTCGGCGGCGGTGTGCGGGACGGTAGCGATGTACAGGAGGACGGGGATGTCTTCGACGGAGCCGCTCGAGTTGCCCGCGCCCTCGACTTCCGCGCTGACCGTCGTCGCGAAGACCGAGACGGTCGTCTCTTCGCCGAGTATCGTCCGGGTCTCCTCGCCGCGCGACTCGATGTCGTCCGTCTGGATGTCGGCGTTCCCGCCGCCGACGTCCTGCTGGTTGATCTGGTTGAGGAGCCGTTGGATGAGCTCCGCGCCCTCGACCCTGACGAGCGGGTTGACCGACTGGCCGGCGACGGAGGCGTTCGGGGTACTCGCCACGAACAGCGCCGACTGGGTCGACTGGTTGGTGTACCGGGCGACCCACGTCGTCGCCGTCACCCGCGCGTTCACGCCCGTGACGTTGAACTCTCGGTCGATGGTGTACGACGCCGGATCCTGGCCGGAGTAGCCGTCGGCGTACGCGCTCTCCGGTACCTCCGCCGGCGCCGCGTCGAACTCGTAGCTCCCGTCTTCGCCGGCGCACCCGGCGAGCGCGACAGACGTCGACGCCGCGAGTGCCGCGAGCAGTCCGCGTCGTTTCATACCTTCAGGTAGGCGTGTGCGGTTCTTTAAGACTATCGGCGCGGGTATCGGTCGCGAGAACGCCGCAGCCGAAGGCACAAAGTTCACGTCGTGGCGTGCGCGACGTGAGGCAAATGGAACGCCGAGGGCAAACCGGGCTGGTGGAAGCGCTCTTCCTGGACGTGATTCGCCTCCACGAGACGTGGATGGAGGTCGTCTTCCCGCGACAGCTCGACCCGAGCGCGGTCTTGGGGAAGTGGAAGCCCGAGACGACCGTCCAGTCGGTCGGCTACTACCTCTGGGCGGTGCTGGGCGCGCCCCTCGTCGCGGTCACGTACCCGCTGTTGCTTGTCGGGTTCGCGACGCGCTACTACGCGGCGAAGCTCGACTCGGCGGTCACCCGCATCGGCGTCGCCGGCGCGGTCCTCGTCGCCGCCGTCGTCTGGGGCGGACTGACGGTCATCACGCACCTCCAACTGCCGTTCGACGCCGTGATCGCGGTCGGCGCGGCCAGCGTCGTGGCGGTCGTCTCGGCCGCCCTGGCCGCCGGCTTCTCGAAGGTCGGCGGGCGGTTCGTCAGCGTCCTGCTCGCGTACCCGTTCGCGATGACGGCGCTGTTCCTGCCGCCGGTCGTCGCCGCCCTCGTCACGCCCACGTTAGAGGAGCTGATCCTCCCGCCGAGCTACGAGCTCGCGCGGTGGATCCTCGACACGTTCCTCGCGGTCGGCGGCATCAACGAGGCGCTCCGCGGCGCGTTCGACCTCGAGACGTTCGGCCAGCAGTGGGGGCTCCCCGGCCTGGGGTACGTGCTGATGTGGATCGGGATCTCGGTGCCGCTCGGGTGGTTCCTCGGGCTGCTCGTCGCGCTGGCGAACCTGATCCGGCCGGCCGACGACGCCTGAGGCGCGCGACGCCGGACGGTCGCGTCGGTCGACGGAGCGTTCAGTCCTCGGGGTCGTAGTTCTCGCTCGCCGTCTCGAACGCCGACGCCGAGCGCTCCGTCTCGCGGCGCCGTTCGCGTTCCGCGATCGCCTCGGGGTCCGGGCTCGCGTCGTCGTCGACCCGGGCGATCGAGTCGTGGACCTTCGCGTGACACCAGCGGCAGAGCCCGACCGTGATCTCGTGCGCGTCGTCGCCGCCGTACGAGAGGTGGTGCTCCTCGACGAGCGGCCGCGACTCGTCGTGCGCCAGTCGGACGTTCTCGAGCCCGCACCGGACGCAGGACTTCGCGTCGGTCGTGGACCGGTAGTGCGGGCACGCGTCCCACTCGCCCTCGGGGCCGACGTGACAGTCGTAGCCGTCGGCGCGTCGCTCCGCCGCGAACGCGGGGTCGTCGCCCGCCCGGGTCAGCGCGAAGCGGCACCGACCGTCGTCGGTCAGGTGGTCGCAGACGCCGGCGACCGCGTACGGGTCGTCGACGCCGACGGGGGTCCCGTCGGGGGTGCGCTCCATACCGGGTGCTGGGGGCGGACTCACTTCAATTCGGTCGCCCGGCGCGGAGAGGGGAGGTAGCGGGGCGGCCGGCTCAGACGAGGCTCGCGCCGTCGAAGTCCGTGCGGCCGTAGTCGACGTCGAGGAGCCGGAGGAGCGTGGGCGCGACGTCGAGGAGGTCCGCGTCCTCGACGGTCGCGTCCGGGTGGTCGACGAACAGCGCGGCGTCGTCGAAGGCGTGCATCCCGGTCCGGGGGCCGTCGGCGTCGAACACGCCGTCGTGGGGACGGAACCCGGACTTGAGGTCGAACCCGTCGTTGGGGAGGACGACGAGGTCGGGGGCGATGGCGGCGTGGTCGCCGCGGAACACCGTCTCGCGGTCGACGACGCGGTCGGCGACCGGGTTCCCGTCGGGACCGGTCCACGACTCCAGCGCCTCGCGCAGCTCCGCGCGCGTCGCCTCGTACTCGTCCTCGGGGACGGCGCCGTTCGGTTCGCGCCCCTCGACGTTGAGGTAGAAGCGCCCCGGAACCAACGAGTAGGCGCGGGTCTCGTCGTCGACGTCGGCGAGCGCGTCGTGGTCGTCGTCCTCGTAGGAGAGCCACCCCTCGCGCTCGAGCCACTCGTTACAGTAGACGTCGTGGCGCAGCCGCCGGAACCCGTGCGTGGAGCCGACGACGAGCGTGACGTCGCTGGGGAGCGACTCGCGGATCGACCCGATGTGCTCGTCGAGGGCGGCGTGGAACGAGAGCAGCTCCTCGCGGTACGGCCCGCCGTCCTCGTAGTCGCCCCACAGGAAGTGGTTGACGCGGTCCGGGGCGGTGAAGACCCCGACGAAGAGGTCCCAGTCGTCGCGCTCGACGTACCGCTCGAAGGCCGCGGCGCGGGCGTCGAGCGTCCCGCGGGCGTGCTCTAAGAACGCCGTCTTGTCCGACTTGTGGCCGAGCTTCGCGTTGACCGACAGCCGGTAGTCGCTGTCGGAGAGGTACTCGCGGAGTTCGGCCGGGTGCGCGGCGGCGTCGAGGTCGGGGGAGAGGTAGCCCGAGACCATCCGCTGGACGGTGCGCTGCGGCGGGAACGTGACGGGGACGTTCATCACGGTCGCGTCGAGTCCCTCGTCGGCCGCACGGTCCCAGACGCGGGGGATCTGGACGTCGCGGCCCATCGGCACGTACGTGTCGTAAGAGCCGACCTCGCGGTCCTGGAACCCGTACACGCCCGTCTCGCCCGGGTTCTTCCCCGTCGTGAGCGTCGGCCAGCACGCGCTCGACTCCGCCGGGACGATGCTGTCGATCCGTCCGCCCTCGCCGTCGTCCGCGATCGCCGACAGCGTCGGGAACGTCTCCGGATTGTCGGCGACGGCCCGGTACGAGAGGCCGTCGATCCCGATGAACGCCACGCGCGGCGTGTCGTTCCCTCGCAGCCGGTCGAAGAGGCCCATACACACCCATCCGCGGTCGTAGGCAAAAGGATTGACATCGGCAGCGGCCGGATCGGCCGCCGAGCCCCGCCGCGAGGTCGCGGTCGATCGACGGGTCGGCGTCAAGGGGCGGTCGACGAATCGGCGTCGGGAATGGGAAATCCGGCTCTGTTGAAATCCTCAACCGGTGATATGTTCTTAGCGTTCTGCTGAATA
>NZ_CAKZRO010000103.1 GCF_937146585.1 uncultured Halorubrum sp.
GTCCTCGCCGGCGACAAGGCGCGCCCACGCGTCTCCCGCCGTCAGGAAGACGGCGTCCGGTCCGGCGTCGAGTAGCTCGTCGGGGGCCGCCGGGAGCGCGTCGCCGCCGAGGTCCTCCCGCGAGGCCTTGAGAACGTCCGTCGCCGAGAGCATCCGCCGCAGCGTCGGTTCGGGGTCGACCTCCCAGAGCTCCGGCCGGACGTTCGGGTCGAAGCAGACCCGGCAGCCCGCGGCCAGCGCGCGCTCGACGAGGTCGAACGTCTCCGACCGGGCCGGCTCGACGGTCAGCGTCACCCCGCCGACGACCACGACGTCGACCGACTCGAGGACGCCGTCCCCGACGCCGCTCGTATCGAACTGCCTGTCGGCCGTTTCCTGACGGTAGAAGGTGAACTCCCGGTCCGCGTCCCGACCGTGCGAGACGAACGCCAGCGCGGTCTGCGCGTCCGGCGCTCGGTTCACGAACCGGTCAGGGATCCCCTCTCGGTCGAGCACGGTCGCGAGGTGCTCGCCGAAGGCGTCGGTCGCGAGCGTCGTACAGAACCACGGCGTCCGGTTCAGCCTAGCGAGCCCGACCGCCACGTTGGCCGGCGCCCCGCCGGCCTGTCGGGAGAACGCCTCGACCGTCGCCAGCGCTCCGCGTTCGCCGGGGATGAAGTCGATCAGCGCCTCCCCGGCGACGAGTGTCTCACGCGTCATACGGTGCTCGGGCGGGTCCGACGTGGTGGCCGTGCCGTTGCTCCGCGGTCGCCGCTCCTCGTTGCCGGCGGGACATCTCTCGACCGTGTCGTCGAGTGTGCGGATAATAAACTCACGGGACGGCGACGGGCCCCGTCGACGGCGCCCCGTCACCGAAATCGCTCCGCTCGCGTCGCCCGGCGGTCGGCCTCAGCGAGAGTCGGCGTACAGCCGGGCCTCGTACGGACGAAGTTCGAACGGTTCGCCGGGCGCTTCCGGCACTGACTCGTAGTTACCGAGGAGGAGGGAGGCGGACGCGGCGACCGGATCGACCTCGACCCCCCGCGATTCGTTCGAGAGATTGAGCACGACCGCGACCCGCTCGTCGTCTAGGCTCCGCTCGTAGACGTACAGCTGCTCGTCGTCGGGGTAATAGAGTTCGTAGGCGCCGTGCTGGAGTGGTTCCGAACCCCCTCGCACGTCGATCAGCGTTCGGTAGTACGACAGCACGGACGGCGTCCGCTCGCGTTCGCGAGCGGCGTTGACGACCTCGTAGTCGTCGTTCACCGGCAGCCACGGGTCGCCGTCGGTGAAGCCCGCGTGTCGCCCGTCGGTCCACTGCATCGGCGTCCGGGCGTTGTCACGCGACCGTGCCTCGACGACGTGTCTGACATCCTGGTACTCTTCGAACGCGCCGTCCGCCATCAGTTCTCGGACGTTCCGGACGGTGTCGACGTCCGCGACGTCGTCCAGGGTTTCGAAGGCGGTGTTCGTCATCCCGAGCTCCTGTCCCTGATAGACGAAGGGCGTCCCGCGCAGGGTCAGGAGAGCCGTCGCGAACGCGGTCGCGGACTCGTAGTGGTACGCCTCGTCGTCGCCGAACCGAGAGACGCTGCGCGGCTGGTCGTGGTTCTCGAAGAAGAGGGTCGTCCACCACTCGTCGTCGAGGCCGTGCTGCCACCTGTCGAGGATCGACTTGAGTTCCGGCAGCGTCCACTCGCCGACGTCCCACCGACCGTTCGGACCGAAGTCGATCTGGACGTGCTCGAAGGGGAAGACGAGGTCGAGCGGTCCGTCCTCGCCGGTGTACTCGCGGGCGGACTCGAGCGTGAGCTCCGGCATCTCGCCGACGGTGACGATGTCTCTCCCGGCGAACACCGCCTCGCGCATCTCGTCTAAGTACTCGTGAATTCGCGGGCCGTCGACGAAGTGCTCGCTGCCGACCAGGTCTCGACCGGGGTCGCCGTCCGGCAGCCCCTCCGGCTTCGAGATGAGGTTGAGGACGTCGAGCCGAAAACCGTCGATGCCCTTGTCGAGCCACCAGTTCATCACGTCGTAAACGTCCTCTCTGACGTCGGGATTGCGCCAGTTGAGGTCGGGCTGTGTCGTGTCGAAGAGACTCAGATACCACGCCTCGCGTTCCTCGTCGTACGTCCACGCGGAGCCGCCGAAGAACGACTCCCAGTTGTTCGGGGGCTCGGCCGGGTCGCCCTCGCGCCAAATGTAGTAGTCCCCGTACTCTCCGTCGGGGTCCGCGCGGGACTGCTGGAACCAGTCGTGTTCGGACGACGTGTGGTTCGCGACCATGTCCATCACCAGCCGGATGTCCCGGTCGTGGAGGCCGTCGAGTAGCGCCTCCCAGTCGTCCATGGTCCCGTACTCGTCGTGGATCGAACGATAGTCGCTGACGTCGTACCCGTTGTCGTGCTGGGGCGATTCGTACACCGGGCTGAGCCAGACGGCGTCGACGCCCAGCTCGTCGACGTAGTCGAGCCTCTCCACGATCCCGGGGATGTCGCCGACGCCGTCGCCGTCGCCGTCGTTGAAGCTCCGCGGATAGATCTGATACACCACCGCCTCCTTCCACCAAGCGCGTTCTGTCATTCTTGCGTGTGATCCGGCCGGTGTGGTTCGTCCCGCGATTCGACGAGCCGCCGGTCCGGAGCGAATTGGCTCAGTGTTGGTCCGTCCGCTTTTAGCCCTGTCGGAACGCGCTCACCCGTCCGCCCTCGCTCGCTTCGAGCGGTCGGTGACGGGCGACTGATCTCGGACGCGCGTCGGATGGATCGCGTTTTTACCGTGCGAAGAGATACCGGACACATGGCAGACACGCCGGTTCGCGTCGGACTCCTCGTCGACGGGGAGCCGAGCGACCGACAGGCGGCGGCACGCGAGTGGGCGGCCTCCCGATACGACGTTGAGACCCTCGACCCGGCGCAGGTCGGTCAGTCGTCGCCACACGACGTCCTCTGGTGGCACCGCGAGGAGTCGCTGACGACGGTCGACGACCGGATCGCATCTGGGCTCGCGGAGTACGTCCGGAGCGGTGGTGGACTCCTCTTGAGCCTTCGCGCCGTGGGCGCGGTGGCCCCGCTCGGCTTCGAGCCGGTCTCTCCCGACGCCGTCGGGACGCGGACCGTCACGGCCCCGACCGGGCCCCTCTGGCGTGCGGTGTACGACGACCACCCCGCGGTCGACCCGTTCGATGACCTCAGGACTCCGATCGCGGAACACGGG
>NZ_CAKZRO010000104.1 GCF_937146585.1 uncultured Halorubrum sp.
GGCAACTGCCTCCGGCAGATCGAGTGGCAGACGCTCCTCCACTATGACGGGGTGTGCCACCCCGATAGCTGCCCAGACATGACCGTCCACGTCGCGTTTCAGGGCGGGGCCGTGCTTGAGGCGGCCGAGTTGGTGGACCACGGCGACGGCTACCGCGAGGTGATGTTCCGGGAGTCGGGCGACGAGATCGAACACGGTGATACCATGATGGTCCACGAGGAGGATCTGGTAGACCCTGAGTACGTGTAGCCGCCGTAAGCGGCTTTTCGCCCCGAGAGGGGCCGACACCGTAGGGGAAGTCCGGCGCTTCCAAACGCCGGCCCACCGGCCGGCTGGCTGAAAGGCCAGCGGGGCGCTCTTGCGCCACCCACGCGGTCCACGGATACGCCCCGGTGTCGAAGACAGCCCCGAGAGGGGCACAACCCATGACCACAGACGACCTACAGCAAGTCGTGAACGCGCTCGTTGAGGGCTTCTCTGACAGCGGCAGCAAGTCCGTCCCGATGGCGACGACCGACGCCGACGAGGTGATCCGGTCGCAGCTAACCGAAAACACCGGACGGCACCTCCTCGACAGCGGCGGCCACTACGGCCGCAACTGGGAGGAGAATCAGGAGAACCCACCGTGGGAGCAGCCTGCCTACGAGGTGTACGGCAGCTTCGTGGTTGAGAACGTCTACAACCACATGAGCCGTCGCCTCGACCGCGACCGCCGCGCACTCGACTTAGAGATGGCCCTGTACGCCTTCGGCTACTCCGACGAGTACGCTTCTACCTCGTGGCTCGCCACGATGGAAGCGTTCTCGGAGATGCTACACGGCCCCGTCTACGGCCCCGAGTTGGCCGACCAGTACGGGCTGCCGGAGGAGGTAGCGAACGTGGTGGCCGGCTACGCGGCCGAGTTTGGCCCGACCGACCACTCCACGTTCTCGTTCAACACGTACAACAGCGAGTTTGGGGCGATCTCACAGGACCTACAGGGCGCGGCCCTCGGTCCGGCAGACAAGCCGTACAGCGAGTACGTCATGATCCAAGTCCACGGCGGGTGCGACATCCGGGGCGGCTACACCTCCCCGCGAGTCTACCACGCCTCCGCCGTAGACGCCATGACGAGCGAGTTTTCGCTGTACTGCGAGAACTGCGGCTGGTCCGACGCGGAGTCGTGCGTCTACGATCACCCGGACCTGTACTACATGACCGGGACCGTAGACGCCTTCGACTTCGAGGACGCCGGCCTGATCGAGGAGGGCAGCGAGGAGCCGATCCCTGTCCTCGAAACCGTGTGGGACGCTGACCACATCGACGGCGCGATCATACACGACTGTAACGACGACGAGTTAGGCCACGTCCACCCGTAACTACCGGCCACGCGGCCGGTCTCGCCCCGAGAGGGGCACTACCCATGACCGAGATGGCCCTTACCATCGACAGCGAGATGTTAGCGGCAGCGAGAGAAGCCGGCGCCGACGACCTGTTCGTCATGGTCGCGGCCGTCGATCCCGACGCGGTGGAGATCGGCCGCAACTACGTGGCAAACGAGGTCGCCAGCGTCTGTGACGGCGTGCCTGCTGAGGAGCGACCTGAGCGGCTACAGGCCCGTGTAGAACAGGCCGGCGACTTCATCGGCTCTCTGTGGGACGGCGACCTCGCGGAGGCGCTGTACCGTGCTGACGGGACAAACAAGCGCCTCTTGTTCCGCCTGCTGGCCGACGACGTGATGATGTCGGCCCTGATCGAGGAGCGCGGCTCCTACGAGTCGGCCCACCGCTGGTTCCAGCCCAACTCGGAGCGGTACGGCTGGGAGGCCGCAGACACGTTCAATCACGAGTAGCCGCCGTAAGCGGCTGACGCACCCCGAGAGGGGCACTACCATGTTAGACGAAGACGACTACACGGACGAGCCGGTCCAGACCGCAACGACCACCGCCGAGCGTACCGAGGGAAAGGCAACCGAGGCGTTGGACGCTCTCGACCGGGGGCCGTCCACCGGAGAAATCCAAGAGGCTATCGACAGCGTTGAACGCGCTGTGGACGAGATCCTTCGCCAGCAGGAGGCGGCAAAGGACGCCCTCGATGATCTCCACGGCTCCACCTACGGTGGTGGTGGCGTGGTCGATCTCGCGGAAGGCGCCGACGACGCCTACGACCTGTTAGAGGAGATCCGGGGGATGTCCCGGAGCATGGTCGAGGGGCTGGTCGCGGCCGAGGCCGGTAGCGAGCCGGCGGCCGAGACCGAGGTCGAGATCGCCGGGACGCAGTACCGGATCCGGTTCGACCCGATGGAGGAGGCGGAGACCGGGGAGCCGATAGACGACGACAGCGAGTAGCGGGCGTAACCCGCTTTGCGGGCCGAAAGGCCCAGTCAGAGGCACACACTCCCGCGCAGAGGGATGAACTACATGGGTAGACGCCCCTCTCACCTTCGCGTCTTTTCGCCCCGAGAGGGGCAACGGGCACCGCCGCCGCACGGTTTGGTCTTGTCCCCCGTGGCGGCGGCCCTCGCCCTGAGAGGGGCACTACCATGAAGACACCAGAACCCGACGACGAGACGATCCTGTACGGAGAGACGGCAGCCGAGCGGATGGTCGAGACGTGGGACGACATCGGTCAGGGGAAGGTCGGCGCCGAGGTTATCGGCCCGTGGCTGATCATCGACCGGGCCAACGGCAAGTACCGGGCGTTCATCTCGCTGGTGGACGACACGATGGTCCTGATCCTCAACCCCGACGCGACCACGCGACACATCCCGAAAGCGTACCGTCCAGACGAAGACGTGGGCAACACCACGATGGGGTTGCTCGGGTCGGCCTTCGAGAACGGCGGCGGTGGGATGTACCCCACCGACGACGGCAAGCGGTTCCAGATCGGCTTCCGAGACGACGAGGGCCACAAGTACCTCAACATCGGCACTACCACCGACCGCGTGTGGGTGTCTGACGCCTGACGGGCGTAACCCGTCGCGTGCCCTGAGAGGGGCTGATAACCCATGTCAGACGACACATCCGAGGTCGATCTGGACGTTTCGGGACAGACCGCGACGGCGATCGCTGGTTCCATCCTCTCCATCTGTGAGGAGGCCAGCGACCCCGACGACATCTCCGTGACCCTCTCGTTCGGTGAGAGTACCGTCACGCTTGATGGCGGCGGGCAAGCTGCCGTGGCGGTCGTCCCGAAGATGGTGTCGGCCGTAGACTGGTCTGAGCAAGGACTGGACGCTATCAGCGTCCACCTCACCAGCACGGCCGACGACAGCACAGACTTCGAGCCGCCCGAAGACCCCGACGACGGTGATCGCGTCTCCAACTGGGAGTCTGCGGACGGCTCGATCTCCCCGGTGCGCGAAGGGACCAAGCGGTACGAAGTGCTGGGGTACCTCTACGCCCACGGGGCTTGCGGGGCGTTTGAGGTTGCGGACGCGCTGGACACCGATCGGGGGGCTGCGTCTTCGACGCTCTCGAAGCTCTATTCCGATACGGGGCTTATCGACAGGGCGCGGGCGCACAACTCGAACGGCGGTCTTCAGTACCTCTACCGCGTGAACGACCACGGGCGGGCGGTCCTCAACGGTTAAGCAGGCTCACCGCCTACCCGCTCACGGGCCGAGAGGCCCACCACTTTGGGGAAGGAGTGGTACCGCGGTGCTTCCCGCACCCGGTTTTCGCCCTGAGAGGGGCACTACCATGAAAGAGACCATTTGGGACGAGTCCGACCCCGAGGAGATGGACGACGCCACGCTCGCTACCGCGTGGGAAATCACCGACGAGGGCCGGCAGTATCCGGGGGTCGAGTCAGACCGCCGTGAGATCGGCCGTGAGATGGCCTCGCGGTTGAAGCCCGCTGACGACCCGACGATCTACTGCTACGGCGAGCCGGTGATCGTCCGCGGGATCGAGCGTGAGGCGGCGGAGACCCACTCCGGGCGGCCGTTCACCGACATCTGGGCGCACATCGACTTCGTGGACGACCCGCAGCGGCGGACGCGGCGGGTGAACCTGTCCACGCTGAAGACCGATGGCGGCCTCTCGTCGCTGACGGACCACTTCGTTGATCGGGGCCTCGTCCCCGACTGGTGGGCCACGAACGACCCGGTGCCAGACAGCCTCGACTGACCGCCGTAAGCGGTCTCACGCCCCGAAAGGGGCTTGGTAGTAGTTGCGTGCGGCCGCATGGTTGAGAGTCCCCTACGGCCGCACACACCCCGAGAGGGGTTGATTACCGATGGACGACCCAACCAACATCGACGGAACCTACCCGTTTGCTGGACTGACGCGGTACAACGACGGCGACCTGCCCGAACGAGTCCTCGACCACGGTTCTTCGGTCCGCTGGTGGGCCTCGGAAACCTTCGGCACCGAGCAGCCGATCGAGCGTGACCTGCCCGACGAGGGCCTTAACACGATGATCAACTCGCTGCCGCGGGCGGCCGAGGCGACCGCGGGCTGGAAGCACCCGGTTACGGGTGACTGGATCGAGACCGGCAAGCACAACGCCATCATCGAGCCGAGCGTGGCCGAGCAGATCGAGGGCCGCACCGGCACGAAAGAGCAGGTCGAGGGCTTCGGGGGCGACCCCGACGAGACGGTCTACGGCGACCGCGCCCTGTTCAACATCCCCACCGACGACTACTCCATCATCAACCCGGCGACGTTCCTGCGCCCGCTCACGGAAGTCCTCCGTGACGAGGGCTTAGACGACGCCGTGTTCGGTGAGTTTCGGGTGTCGAGGGGTGGGGGGCGCGTCTCTGCTGACGTGTTCTTCGACGGCAAGCACGTCGAGGCACCCGGCATGGACGAGGACCGCAAGCCGATCGTGGTCGGCCTCCAACTCGACTGGGACTTCTTCGGTGGCACCGCGCTCCGTATGCGCGGGATGGGGATGGACTGGGAGTGCGTCAACTCCATCCGACAGATCACCGAGGGCAAGACCATCAAGCACGCGGGTGACGTGAACGAGCGTGTCGAGTGGGTCCAGATGTACGAGGACCTGCTGGAGGAGTTGGACCTGAAGACGGACCAACTCTCCCGCGTAATCCACGAGGCGTCGGAAGAGACGCTGGACCTGTCCGACTTCCCGGACGGATTCGCAGACGACTACGACAGCGTGCTGGAGGCGTTCTACGCCTACGCTGGTCTCCCTGACTACCTCGCGGAGGTCGCGGCCGACAACGCCCGCGCCAACGCAGAGGACCCGTTCAACCCGGACTGGTGGACGCTTCACCGGGGCGCGACCTACGCTATCAGCCACGAGGCGCGTGGCGAGGTGGGCACCGGGGCGGCGATCGACCAGTACAACCGCCGCGCGAACGACCTGTTGATGAACCCGGCTGGCGTGGCCGACGACGTGGAAGCCGCCTACGAGGAGGCCCACGAGGAGACCACGCTTGCGGAGGAGGGTGGCGGGCAGGTCACGATGGACACCGCCTTCGAGTCGGTCCGCGACAAGCGCGACCGCTACGAAGACCGCGAGGAGGAGATCCACAGCCTCATCGAGGGCTAACCGCGACTGACCGCCGTAAGCGGTCTTTCGCCCCGAGTGGGGCAAACGCCATGTCACTAACCGCACCAGCGTTCTTCACCGCCACCTGCGCGGTGTGTGAGACGCACAGGACGTTCGTACTGGAGAACGGCGACTCCGAAGACGGCCTCGCGTACTACGAGTGCGAGGCGTGCGACCACCGGGCTGAGTTGGATCTCGACCCGTGACCGCCAACGGGAACCGCCGCTCGTGGGAGTACCCCCCGTGCCCGTTCTGCCTGACTGACGTGCTGGTCAGGGACTTCCGAGGCCGGGACGGCGAGTGGATCTGCGACGGCTGTGGCGAGCGGTTTACGTAACGCGCCACAGTTTTCCGTCTCACTACCCGAGAGGGTACCACACCATGCCTGACGAACGAACACTTGTAGAAGAAGAGATAGACGCCGACTTCGAGAGCCGTAAACTGTCCGACGACGGCCGCGTGACCCTCCCGCGGGACCTGCTCCGGGAGCATGGGTTGTACGGGGCCATCATTGACGTACAGGTCTCTCAAGGCGAGTCGGCTGCGGCCGTAATGGACGCGGAGGTGGGACCATCTGGGAAGTTCACTATCCCGGCGAAGAAGCGCGATCTGTACGGGTTCGAGCCGGGAGAGTACGTCTCCGGGACCGTGGACAAGGTGGTTATGCGATGAACCCGCCCGAGTGGGAAGACATCCTCGTAGAGCCGTTCGTGGCGCTAATCTTGGGCCAGCGAGGCTCGGGGAAGACGGCGCTCG
>NZ_CAKZRO010000105.1 GCF_937146585.1 uncultured Halorubrum sp.
GGCGAGCCACGAGAAGGTGTACTTCTGTACGTCGGTGTTCAAAGACGCCGCCCAACATCGCAACCGCCTCAAGCGGATGGCGAAGAACATCCGCCGCGAGTTCGACGAGGTGACCGACGACGGCACCCTCGTCTACGGCAAGGCGTTCGCCGAGCCCGAGCGGTTCGAGGCGCTGGGCGTGCCCGAGGAGTTCTACACCGTCAAGTCGAACCACGTCGAGGTCGCCTGGTGGCTCCTCGAGGAGATGGTCGAGGACGGCGACCTCGACGAGGGCGAGATCGTCGAGCAGTACCCGACCGCCGACGGCACCGTCGTCGAGCGCACGCCGGTCGCCTAACTCCTGCCGTCGCCCGCCCGCCGTTATCGGCTTCCTTCCAGCGTCGGCTCTTTCGATTCGCTACGGCCCGAGACCAGCGCGCGCTCGTGTCACCTGCTACCACACTTATGGGGTACCGGCACGTATTGCCGGCCATGGCCTCCGAAGAACCCGTATTCGCCGACGTGAGCATCGGACAGACGGTGTACAACGAGGACGGCGACCGTCTCGGGTCGATCCGCGGGGTCGACGACGACGGCTTCTACGTCGCGTCGCCGTCGAGCTCCGAGACCTTGGCGCTCACCGACGCCCGCGATGTGTTCGGCACCGCCTACGTGATGTGGCGCTGCTGGGAGTGCGGCGAGATGGGCGAGATCGGCGAGCAGCTCCCCGCCAACTGTCCGAGCTGCGACGCGCCGCGCGAGGAGCTGTACTACTGGGCCGAGGACTGACCGACGCGCCGAGACGTCGTCCGGCGTCGGCGGTCCCGAGCGGGGTCAGTTCCGCTCGCTCTCGCCGGCGTCCCCCTCGCCGTCCACCTTCTCGCGGAGCCGTTCGACCTCCGCCTCCAGTTCGGCGATCCGGTCGGCGTCGGCGTCGTCGCTCGACGCCGACTCGCCGCCCGCTGCGGTCTCGTCGTCGGAGCCCAGCTTGAAGAACAGCACCAGGCCGGCGATCGCGGCGAGGGGCACGCCGAAGAGGAACACGAGGACGACGAGGAGGATCAGCAGCTCCGGACCGCCGGGAACGCCGCCGAACGCGGGGACTGCGGGTACCATGCGCCGACCCACTCGCCGGCGCGACTAAAATGGCCGGGACGGGGCGCGCCGGGGCACCTCACTCCGCGTCGACGAAGTCCGCGAGGTTCGCCTGGAGCCCGGCCGCCAGCGTCGACTTCCGACGGAGCCGGCCGAGCGAGACCGGGAGGTGGTCGGCGACGCCGCGGACCGCCTCGCCGAACGTCTCGGCGGTGCCGCGCTCGCCCTCGAAGGCGTTGCGGACGGCCTCGCGCACCTGCCACACGCCGACCGGACCCCAGTAGTCGTCGGAGACGTGGCGCACGACGAGCGCCTTCGCCTGCCGGTCGCGCTCGTCGAGGTGTTCGAGGACGCCCAGCCGCGCCGCGTAGTACGCGCCGGCGGTCTCCTCGACGTAGCCGGTCCGGCCCTCGCGCCCCTCGCTGGCGGCCGCGAGGTACACCCCGGCCTCGGGGTCGGGGTTCCAGATCGAGCCGGGCGATTTCATCTCGACGAGCTCGTACTCCCACCGCCCCGGCACGAGGATCACCCAGAAGGCGTTGCCGAGGTACTCGTTTCGGTGGACCTCGATCCGGTCGACCGTCGGGTTGTCGCGGATCGACCCGCGGAGGAACTGCCCGACCGTGTCGTCGACGGCCGTGATCGACCAGCGCGTCGGGACGAGCCGGCGGTTCTCGCCCCGCCCGAGCGCGCCCGCCGAGAGGATCGTGTTGATCTCGTACACGTCGAACCCGCGGCGGTAGAGGTACGTCATCGCCCCCTCGGCGCGCCAGTCGTCGTCCTCGAGCGTCTTCTTCACCGGCCGCGGGACGTGCGGGTTCTCGCCGAGGTCGGCGGTCCGCGCCGCCGCACGCGGTCCGGTCGGCGTCTTGATGTCTTCCGTCCCGACGTCGAAGTCGAGGTCCGGGCGGCCGTCGAGCCCGATCTCCACGTCGACCGGGCGGTCCGCGATGGCGACCTCGCGCTGGACGCCGAGCCAGCCGTCCCAGGCGTCGTGGACGCTCTCGGCGGGGCCGCCTCCGCCGCCGGCCGAGGTCACATCGGCCGTCGCTCCCGCGTCCGCCACGTCGACGCCCCGCGTCGAGTTGAGCAGGCTCGTCCGTCGGTCGAACACGTCGGAGATGGAGACGCCCTCGTCGTACCACGCCGCCGAGGTCTCGAACGCGGCCGCCCGCTCCTCGCGGCCGACCGGCGAGAGCAGGCCGGTCGAGACGTTCGGGTAGTCCGCGCGGCCGACGAAGATGGAGGGCGAGACGCTCCCGACGACGGCGTCGTCGGAGACGTGCTCGTCGAAGCGCCGCTCGAAGGAGTCGAGGTGATCGAGGATGCCGTAGTCCTTCTCGCTCGCGAGGCGCCGCCGCTCGGCGCGCTCGTTCGCCTCGTACTCGATGAACTCGTCGAGCCGCATTCGCCGACAGTAGGGCCGAGTCGGACTTGACGGTGTCGCCGCCGCGCTCGCACGCCGCGCGACGCTCAGGTCGCGAGCGACGTGACGCCGGCCGGGAGTTCGGTCCCGAGCGTCCACGCGTCGCCCTCGCGGCGGATCAGCGGCGCCGACGCCTCGGGGGCGAACCCGTCCGCGTCGACCCGCATCGTCCCGCCGACGAGCGCCCCGTCCACGACCGCCCAAGAGATCGCGAACGCGGGGTCGGCGGCGGGCACCGAGTCGGCGGCGGCGTCGAACGCGGGGTCGTCCGCGGCCGCCGAGAGGGTCACGCCCGCGGGCGCCTCCGGCCCCCAGCGGTTCGCGCCGGCGTAGAGCCGCCCGTCGTGGACGACCGCCTCGCGGAAGTAGTTCGCCCAGAAGTCGCGGAAGTCGGTGTCGAGCCGGTACCACCGGTCGCCGTCGTCCGTCCGGTAGAGCCCGTTCCCGGTGGCGGCGACGACGGCCCCGCCGTCGAGCACCCGCAGGTCGTGGACGTCGTCGTGGACGCCCTCGCCGTACCGCCGCCAGAAGTCGCCGTCGAACGCGTAGACGCCGCCGGGCTCTAACCCCGCGAGGACGCCGTCGTCCGGGTGGACGGCCAGCGTCCTGACGCTCGGCGCGCCGTCGGGCGCGCGGTCCCGCCAGCGGTCGCCGTGGGGGTGCGCGTCGAGGTCGCCGACCGGGTCGAAGCGCCACCCGTCGGCCGCCGCCTGCGCGCGCAAGACATCGGCGCCTCCGGTCCCGAGCAGCACGGTCTCGGGGCCGGCGAGCACGGAGACGGGGTCGTCCGGGCCGTCGAGCCGTCGCCAGTCCTCGCCGTCCGGCGACCGGAGCAGCCCCTCGTCGGTCGCGGCGAGCCGCGCGTCGCCGCTCCGCGCGACCTCGTAGACGCGGCCGCACTCAGCCGTCCGCGTCGGGTCGTCGTTCGGTCCGTCGAGCCGATACAGTCCGCGGTGGGTTCCGCAGACCAGCATGTCCCGCGATCGGACGTCGAGGGAAAAAACCGTGCCGCTCCCGCGGGCCCGCTAGCTGTGGATCCCCATCGCCTCGATCTGCTCTTGGTACCGGTTCCGGATGGTGACCTCGGTCACCTGCGCGACGTCGGCGACCTCGCGTTGGGTCTTCTTCTCGTTACAGAGCAGCGACGCCGCGTAGATGGCCGCCGCGGCGTAGCCGGTGGGCGACTTCCCGGAGAGGAGCCCCTGTTCGGCGGTGGTCTCGATGATCTCGTTCGCCTTCGACTGGACCTCCTCGGAGAGCTCAAGCTCCGAGGAGAACCGCGGGACGTACTTCTTCGGGTCGACCGGCCGCATCTCCAGCCCGAGCTCCTGGGAGATGTATCGGTAGGTGCGGCCGATCTCCTTGCGGTCGACCCGGGAGACCTCGGAGATCTCCTCCAAGCTACGGGGGATCCCCTCCTTGCGACAGGCGGCGTAGAGGGCGGCGGTGGAGACCCCCTCGATGGAGCGCCCGCGGATCAGGTCCTCGTTGAGCGCGCGTCGGTAGATCACCGACGCCACCTCGCGGACCGACCGCGGGACGCCGAGCGCCGACGCCATGCGGTCGATCTCCGAGAGCGCGAACTGGAGGTTGCGCTCGCCCGCGTCCTTCGTCCGAATCCGTTCCTGCCACTTTCGCAGCCGGTGCATCTGCGACCGCTTCTTCGAGGAGATGGAGCGCCCGTAGGCGTCCTTGTCCTTCCAGTCGATGGTCGTCGTCAGCCCCTTGTCGTGCATCGTCTTCGTCGTCGGGGCGCCGACGCGCGACTTCTCCTGTCGCTCCGAGTGGTTGAACGCGCGCCACTCCGGGCCGGGATCGATCTGTTCGTCCTCGACGATGAGCCCCGTCTCCTCGTGTATCAGTTCCCCGTCGGCCGTCCGGGTCAGGTCCTCCGGATCGAAGTCCTCCGGGTCCAGTTCGTCGACGTCTTCCACCTCCGCGACATCGATCGCCTCTTCCTCGGCGTCCTCGTCCCCCACGCGCTGCCGGTCGTGATCCCGTTGCCGGGTGGGCCGTGTCATCGCATTTATATGCTATCCAATCGGTTTTACTTAAAAGTTCGTTACCGTGCGGGTAGTTGTCACGGTTCGGTTCGCCCCCGACGAGCGGCGGACCCCGGACGGACAGCCCTTTGTCCGCCGGGCGCGGAACCCGGACGAATGCCGACGATCGACTGCGACCCGGCCGCGGCGCGCGAGCGACTCGCGGACGCGGACGTCCGGATCGACGGGGGGAACACGCCTCACGAGCGGTGGCGCGCCGAGCGCGACGGGGCGGTCGCGGTCGCGTACGACGACAAGGTCGTCGTCCAGGGGAGCGACCCCACCAGGCTGACCGCCCTCCTGCGCGACGGCGGCGGCCGCGCGCACGTCTACTTCGACGGGGCCTCCCGCGGGAACCCGGGGCCGGCCGCGGTCGGCTGGTGTCTGGTCACGTCCGACGGGGTCGTCGCCGAGGGCGGCGAGCGGATCGGGCGCGCGACGAACAATCAGGCCGAGTACGCCGCGCTGATCCGGGCGCTGGAGGCGGCCGACGAGTACGGCTTCGACGCGGTCGACGTCCGCGGCGACTCCCAGCTGACCGTCAAGCAGGTCCGCGGCGAGTGGGACGCCAACGACCCGGAGCTCCGCGAGCGACGGGTCCGCGCTCGGGAGCTGCTGGAGCGGTTCGACCGCTGGTCGATCGCGCACGTACCGCGGGAGATAAACGAACGCGCCGACGATCTGGCGAACGAGGCACTCGATGACGCGAACTGACGACGAACCGCCGGAGTGGGCGAAGGAACGGGCACGAGAGATGATGGCGGCCGAAGGCGGCGACGGACAGGCCGACGACGCCGCGGACGCCGCGACGGCCCCCGAGCGGGACGAGGAGCGGGTCCCGGACGTCCCCGCCGAGGCGGTCGACGAGGCGGAGCGACTCACGCGGCTCGCCCGCGAGGCCGAGTCCGCGGAGCCGACGCCGGAGATCGAGGCGGCGGCCGACCAGTACCGGGAGCGGCGCGACGCCCTCGCGGCCGAGTACGGGTACACCGTGCGCGTCCGCGACGAGGACGACACGCTCGTTCTGTACCCCGACGAGTGGATGGACGACGGGACGGTCCGGCTCGACCGCGTCGAGGCCACCGAGCGCGCCGTCGAGGTGTCGCTCTCCGGCCCCGGCGACGCCGACCGCTACCGCGAGGTGGCCGCGTACAACGAGGCGGTGGCCGAGGCCGTCGCCGAGCGGGAGGCGGCCGTCCACGCCCGGACCGCGGAGACGTTCGCGGCGTTCATGAGCAACCATTACGTCCGGCCGGTCGACGACGCCACGCCGGCGATCCGCGCCGAGTTCCGCGAGGAGTACCTGGTCCGCAACGGGTGGCCGACCGACGAGCAGCTCGCCGCGGTCGACGAGTCGCTCTCCGTGATCGAATCGGTCGCCGGAGACGTCGACGACCCGGACGCCGTCGACGACGCCGCGGACGCGGGCGGCTCGAACGGCGACGACGAGACGGCGTAGCGGCCGCTCAGCGGTGAGAGAACGCGGCTTTCGCCGCGCCGTGTGCCAAAAGGTTCGGTCGGAGTGCTGTGCCGCCTGCCCCGCGGGCGCCGCCGCTTACTCGAGCAGCGCGCGGACCTCGTCCGCGCGTTCCTCGTCGGTGACGAACCGGTCGAGGACCCACTCGATCTGGCCGAGGACGACGTCGTGCCCCTCGCCGGTGAGCTCGTACTGGTTCGTCCGCTTGTCGAGCTCGCTCTTCTCGACGAGCCCCATCTCGACGAGGTCGTCGAGGTTGGGGTAGAGCCGGCCGTGGTTGACCTCCGAGCCGTAGTACGCCTCCAGCTCCCGCTTGACAGCGAGGCCGTACATCGGCTCCTCGGCGAGGATGGTGAGGATGTTCTGTTGGAACGCCGTCAGATCGCTCGCGGCTGTCGACCCATCAGTGACTGCTTGTGCCTCTGACATACACAATAGAAGGGAACCCGAACTTATAGTCTTTCTCAACATTCACGATCGCTGCGATGCCTCAGCCCGGACATTCGTCAGGATCTCGCCGCTCCGGGTGTCTCCCGCCGGATGTGCCTACTATTCAGGCGTGCGCCGTTGTCGACCGATCGGCACCGATTCGGACCGGTGTGCCGACGATCCGTCGGTCGTCCCGCGCCTGCGGTTCGCGATCGAAACCGATCGATCGATCGTTAGGCGGCCGCGAACCCGATGGCGCCGGTTCGCTACGGCCGGTCCCGCGGGGAGGCCGTCCGCGGCGCCGATCCCGCGCGATCCCGAAAGGACTTTGACCGACATCGACCCACCATCGGACACATGGCCAACCTCTGGGAGGACCTCGAGACGGGACCGAACGCGCCGGACGAGATCTACGCCGTCGTCGAGTGTCTCAAAGGCGAGCGGAACAAGTACGAGTACGACAAGGACATCCCCGGCGTCGTCCTCGACCGCGTGCTCCACTCCAACGTCCACTACCCGTACGACTACGGCTTCATCCCGCAGTCGTACTACGACGACGAGGACCCCTTCGACGTGATGGTGCTCGTCGAGGACCAGACGTTCCCCGGCTGCGTCGTCGAGGCCCGCCCCGTCGCGCTGATGAAGATGGACGACGACGGCGAGCAGGACGACAAGGTGATCGCGGTGCCGACCGAGGACCCCCGGTTCGACCACATCGAGGACCTCGACGACATCCCGCAGCAGACGCTCGACGAGATAGACGAATTCTTCGCGACCTACAAGAACCTCGAGGCGGGCAAGGAGGTCGAGACGCTCGGCTGGGAGGACAAGGCCGCGGCGAAGGAGGCAATTGAGCACGCCCAGGAGCTGTACGACGAGCAGTTCGCGTAACGGTCGTATAACCGCAGCGCATCCGCCGCCCGCGCCCGGATGCGTTATGCCCATGGGTAATTTTTAGGGTGGCCGTCGCGTATCACTTACTAGAGCTATGAGCGCCACCACGCCCTCCGTCGGCATCGACCACCCGACGGTCGTTCCCGCGAACTTCGACCCGGACGACGACGCCGACGACGCGGCGACCGAGGACGGCGACGACGCGTAGCGACCGCCGAGTCCCTTCTCAGGCGCGTTCGAGGACCGAAGCGAGCCGGGTCGCGTCGTCCCGCAGCGACTCGAACGAGTCGTCCACCCAGTCGACCACCGCGTCGTCGGTCGACTCGACGACGCAGCGCGGGTTGTTCTGTTCGTCGTACGCGGCCACGCAGCCCACGTCGCCGCAGCGGAAGAGCCCGTACTCGATCGGCTCCGCGCTCACGTACACCTCCGCGGCGTCGTCGGCTAACGCCCGGTCGGTCGCCGGTTCGAACTCCGCGACCGACGCGTCGGCCGCGCCGCGGTCGATTATCAGCTCCACGCTCGCGCCGTCGTCCAGCGCCGCGGCCGCCGCGTCGTTGAACTGCCGGATGACGACCGGGGAGACGGCGCGGATCTCGTCGCCGTGGCTCTCGCGGAGCAGCTCCGTGAGGCGGTCGACGACCGCCAGGGGGGTCTTGTCGGACGCGACGGTGATGTCGCTGTCGGCGATCCCTTCCGGCGGGAAGTCGACGCCGACCCGTTCGAGGGTCGCGGCGAACCCGCCGTACCGGTCGCCGCGCTCGACCTCCGCCAGGAGCGTCTCGTACGCGTCGTGAACGCGCTCGCCCGTCGGCGTCACCCGGTACGCGGCGTCGCGTTTCACCACCCAGTCCCGCTCGCGGAACCCCGCGAGAATGCGCTGGACCGTCGTGCGCGTGGCGTCGACCGCGTCGGTCAGGTCGGCCGGTCGCCGCGGGTCGTCGCGCAGCGCCCGGAGTATCGCGACCCGAACCGGCGAGCCGGCGAGGTACTGTGCGCCGTCGTGTCCGTCCTCGGCCCTCATCGTGTGATCCGTGTGTACGCGTACCGGCCTGTTAATCGTACCGCGTCGCGGCGGTCTCCGGCGCCGGCGCTCGGACCGCGCGCGCCGCCCGGACCGCGGACACGCCCGGGGAGTCAGCCCCGGTATCGGAACGACACGACCGTGCCGACGGTGTCCTCGCCGGCGATCCGCTCCGTGGTCACGGTCACGGTCGCGAGCGCGTCGGCCCCGAGCGCCTCCTCGATCACCGCCCGCAGCGCGTCGGGGTCCGCGCCCTCCTGGATCACCGGGACCCGGACCTGTCGGCGGTTGACCGCAACGTCGCCGAGGTCGTACTCAGTGTGCTCGAACGCCTCCCGGATCGCGGATTCGATGTCGGTCATGGCACGGTAGACTCCGCGCCCGGCAGTAAAAAACGCGGTCCTCGGCCGGCGCTCGCGTGGCCGCCGATCCTTTCGGTCTGCGGAGCGGACAAGGTGGCGAATCCGTCGGCTGCTGCGGCTGTATCCATTTAATTCATAGTCATATAATTTCAAATATCTCTGTTGTTCAACCGTAAAACAATCTCAATATTTATTTATCCTGATACTTTTAGAATATGCACGAAAGTGTCGCGGAATACGTGGCAGAGCACCCGAAAATGGCCGGCGTCCTGTTCACC
>NZ_CAKZRO010000106.1 GCF_937146585.1 uncultured Halorubrum sp.
CATCAGCGGCTACATCCGCGACGCGGAGCTGATCTCCGGCGTCAAGTACGCCGTGATCCTGATGACGCTGGCGCTGGGGGTGTGGATCTATGTCGGCTGACCGCGGGCAGACGGTCCTCGACTTCGTCGTCGGGATGTCGGTGTTCCTCGTCGCGGTCGGGTTCACGTTCGCGTTCGTCCCGTCGCTTTTGGAGCCGTACGCGGTCGGCGAGGGCGCGAAAGTCATCGTCGCCGAGCGCGGCGCCGCGCGGCTCGCGGAGTCGTCGCTCGCCGCGAGCGGGTCGGCCGCGACGCTGTCGCACGCCTGTACGCTCGCGTTCTTCGACGGGACGGACCCGGCGACCGCGGCCAACGAGTCGGACTGCGTCTGGACGGCGAACGCCGACGACCTCCACGCCGAGCTCGGCGTCGACGAGTTCCGCGGCCTCAACCTCACCGTGACGCGGAACGGAACCGTCGAGGAGCTCGAATCGGACGGCACCGCCGTCGCCATGCGCGCCGGTCCCGCGCCGCCGCGAGGCGAGAGCGTCGCGGCCGCGAGTCGCATCGTCACCGTCGACCTCGACCCGGACGACGCGGTCGCGAGAGAGACGCATCGGCTCACGCTCAGGGTGTGGTGAGATGTTCGTCGAACACCTCCCGGACGACCGCGGGCAAGCGCACACCCTCGAGGCGTTCACGGCCGCGTTGCTGCTGGTCACCGGCCTCATCTTCGCGACGCAGGCGACGGCCGTAACGCCGCTGTCCGCGAGCACGTCGAACCAGCACGTCGAGAACCAGGCGGCGATCGCCGCACAGGACGTGTTGTCGACGAGCGAGGCGAGCGGCGACCTCAAGTCGGCGCTGCTGTACTACGACGACGGGTTCGTGGGCGCGGAGAACCGCTACTACACCGGGCTACCGAACGCCACGCACCCGCTCCACGACCCGCTCCGCGAGGCGTTCGACGTCAGACGGATCGCGTTCGACGTCGACGTGTACTACCCGGCCGCGGACGGCAACGGGATCGACCGAACGCGGCTGATAGACATGGGCACGCCGAGCGACAACGCGGCGACGGCGAGCACGCAGGTGGCGCTGTACGGCGACGACCGGTTCGGCGCGGCCGACGAGTACACGCTCGCGGAGAACGGCTCCCGCCGGTACTTCGCCGCGCCGGTCGGCGGCGGCGACACGCTGTACACGGTCGCGGAGGTGCGCATCACCGCATGGCAGATGTGAGCGTCTCTTTAGATCGCGAGGACGCGGACGCCGCCCGCGACGAGGACCGGGCGCAGATCATCCTGATCACCGGGCTGACGCTCGCGGTCCTCTTCGTCGCGGTCGTCCTCCTGTTGAACACCGTGATCTACACCGAGAACCTCGCGACTCGGGGGGTCGACGCGGGCGGGGCGGAAGCGATCGAGTTCCGCGAGGGGGCGGTCGACGACCTCGCGGGAATCCTCCACCGCGAACACCGGAACAGCACCGATGACGTGTTCGCGAATTTCAACGCGAGCGCGAGGCGGTACGGCCGCACCGTGGCCGACCTCCGGGCGCGCGACGGGGCGGTCGGGGAGGTGCGAGTGGACAACTCCACCGTCGTCACCGGGTATTTCATCGCACAGAACGAGACCGACAGCGGGTTCCGTGACATGACCGCGCCGGACGGAACGACGACGAACTGGACGGTCGCGGGCAACGCCACCCGGACGCGGAACTACCGGCTGACCGTCGATCCCGGGTCGCTGTCGAGTTCGGCCGGCACGGCGTTCACCGTCGTGGCCGACGGCTCGACGGGCGGGACCAACGAGACCTGGTCGGTGGCGCTGTCGAACCCGACCGACGACAACCTCACGGTGACGGTGGACAACGGGACGACGGTGTCCGAGACGTTCACGCCGCGGCCGGACGGGAACCACACCGTCGACCTCACCGGCGGAACGGTCAACGGCGAGCGGTTCGACGCGCTGGTGTGGGCCGAGGGCGTCCAAACCGGGAGCGACCGGTTCGACCTCCGCTACGAGAACGGCGACGCGGCGCGCGGGACCTACCACCTCGTCGTCGACGAGCGCGACGACGGAGCGAATCCCGGTCGCCCCTCGCGGCCGTACGTAATCGATGCGATATACAGCGTCGACGTCGAGATCACCTATCGGACCCCCGAACTGGAGTACGCCGACGTGGTCCGGCTCGCGCCGGGTGAGCGCGATGCGTGAGCATCCCGGCGGCACCGACCGGGCGGTGTCGGTCACCGTCGGCTACGTCATGACGCTCGCGGTGTCGACGCTGCTGCTCTCCGGACTGTTCGTCGCGGGCGGGTCGTTCGTCGACACCCAACGCGAGCGCGCCGCGCAGGGCGAACTCACCGTGGTCGGCGAGCGCGTCGCGGCCGACGTCGGGACCGTCGACAGACTCGTCGCGAGTACGACGTCCCGCTCGAACCTCACCGTAAACCGGTCGGTATCGCTTCCCAGACGGGCGGCCGGCACCGGCTATCGGATCGACGTGACGGCGACGGGAACCGAGGGGACGATCACGCTGGAGAGCGACCGGCCGGGAACCGCGGTGACGGTTCCGTTCGCCACGAGCAGGAACGTGACCGTCCGGAACGCGACCGTCGACGGTGGCGACCTGCTGATCTACTGGGACCCCGACGCCGGGAGCGACGGCGAAGTGGTGGTGAGCGCGGCGTGACCCGGAACGACTTGTTCGCCGGACTGAGCGCTGACGACCGCGGCGTCAGCGAGACCATCGGGTTCGTGCTGGTGTTCGCGCTGATCACGTCCACCATCGCCGTGACGTTCACCGTCGGGCTCGGCGGGCTCGAAGACGCCCAGCTCGCCGAGCGCGATAACAACGTCGAGCGGGCGTTCGACGTGCTTCAGGACAACCTCGACGACATCAGCCGGGACGGCGTGCCGAGTCGCGCGACGGAGGTCCAACTGGGCGGCGGCGAACTCCGCTTGGAGCAGGAGTCGACGTTCCGGCTCAACGACACCGCGACGGCGGGGACCGTCGTCGAGACGGGGTCGCTCACCTACCGCGGTGCGGGCGATACGCGGATCGTCTACGAGAACGGCGCCGTGTTCCGGATGGAGGGAGACGACGGCGTCATGATCAAACCGCCCGACCTCCTGATCGGCGACACCGTCGTCTACTCGCTGTACGGGCTCGGCGGGCCGACGCAGTCCACGGCCGGTGACCAGACGGTACTCGTGGTCGGTCAGCGGGGCGTCCGCGAGACCGCGCTCGACGACCGCACGCCGACCGACAACGTCACGCTGGCGATCAACTCGTCGCAGGCCGTGGTCTGGGAGCGGTACTACTCGGATCTCGCGTCGGAGCACGAGCACGTCTCGGTATCGACCGCCGGCGACCCCGACGTTACCGTGACGTTCGACGCCGACCACTACGAGCGGTTCGTGGTCCACCGCACCTCGACGCGAATCGACTTCTCAGACTGAACGCCGCCTCAGACCGGGCGGCGGAGCGCGTTCGCCTCAGTCGGACTCGATCTTCACTTCGTGGACCGAGACGTGGAGGTGGCTCACCACGGGCACCGAGTTCCCTTTGAACGGCTGTTTCGTCTCCAGCGACTCGTCGTAGTGGATGTCGATCTCGGCGTCGTCGAACTCGAACAGTTCGAACGTGAACGATCCCTTGATCGTCATGTTGCCGTCGAGTTTCGCGTCGCTCTGGGGGGCGTAGAAGACGCCGCCGAACTGAACCCCACCGGTGTCGTTCGCCTCGACGTCTATCTGATCGCCGCTGGAGTACAGCCAGAGGTTGCTCGCGACGTCCTCGTCGGCGGCCACCACGGCGCGGTCCTCCAGGTCGATCCCGGCGGTGTTTTGCAGCTCGAAGCGGGTGTCGGCGGCGCTCGTCACCGACGCTTTGTCTTGAACGGTCAACGAGTCGTCGACGTACACGAAGGCCTGACCCCCGCCCGTCGCCCCGACCGTCGCGTTCGCGCTGACGTTCGTCGACCGCTCGACGAGGATCTCGACGTCGCCGCTCCCGGTGTCGACGGCGACGCGCCCGTCGTCGCCCGTCACCGTCAGGCCGCCCGCGACGTGGAGGGTCGCCCCGTCCGTGACTGTCAGGGTCGCTTGCTCGGCGACGGTCACGTCGCCGTCGACGTACGTGTCCTCGTCTATCGTCTCGGTCTGGGTGCCGGAGAGGTCGATACTGCCGTTGCGGTAATCCCCGTTCGTGGCGAGGTCCTGGTCTCTCACGCTCTCGATTCGCTGGGTGATCGCCCCGTCGACGGGAGCGGGCTCGTCGAACGCGGTCTCCGTGCGGCGCTCGCCGGTGACGTTGAGTTTGTCTTCCTGTCCGGGCGGGATGTTGTACGACTCGGCGATCAGGTCCCCTCGTATCGTGATCGACTGCGTGTTGCCGCCGCCGCCCGCGGTGAGGCGGAACTGGTCTCGCGTCTGGATGACCGCCCCGTCGCCCGGCGTCTGGTCGTCGTAGGACCCGACGGTCGAGTCGTAGCTGTCGGCGTCAAGCCGGTCGACCCCGCCGGTGTCGAACGTCGACCGCCCGGTCGCGGAGACGCCGGCGCTCAGCGTGGGGTGGACCGTGGTGGTCCGGAGGCGCACCTCCACGCGCCGGTCGGAGACGTCCGTCACCGTCGCGCTCGTCCGCGTCTCGAAGAACTGGCCCCACGCGTCGGCGTAGTCGCTCTCGACGGTGATCGTGACGTTGCCGCCGAGGAGCGGGTTCGACCCGTTCGGCGAGGGGAACACGCGTTCGGACCGATTGGCGGTCTCCGTGATGCGGACCTCGTCGCCGAGCGACTCGGAGCCGTTCCCGATCCGCACGAGCGGGAGGGTGAGTGTCTCCGTTCCGCCGCCACCGCGGTAGTGGAACTCGGGCGGGGAGACCATCTCCGAACTCTCGCCCCTCGACCGCCAGACGCCGCCGCCCTGATAGGCGACGGTTTCGTCGCCGCGCTCGTAGACGACGGCGCCGAGCGGCACGGTCCTGTTCGTGGCGTTCGGGTTCTCGCTCGTCGTCACCTCGATCCGCATCCACCCCGCGTCCCCATCGACGCGGAAGTCCGCCCCTCGGCCGAGGCCCATCCGGACGCGCTGCGACGGCGACTCGCCGTGCGCGACGAGACTCGCCTTGGAGTCCACCTGCGTCATCGCCCCCTCGACGCGCTGGAGGTCCGCCCGCTGTTGGGAGTCGTCGAGCGCGGCGCCGCCGATCGCGACCGTGGTGCCGACGACCGCCACCGTCAGGCCCAAGAGCAGCACCGTGCCGAGTACCTCGCTCTGCGCCCGTGCTCCCCCCGTCATGAATACAAGGTGTGTCCCCCCGTTGATAAGGGTGGACTCTCGGCTATCACTCTCGATAGCCCCGTTCACGACTCGTGCGCCGCTGGGAAGGCCCCCGCTTCTACGGCGCCGAGCGAGCGACGGACCCCGCCGAAGCCGCAGATATATCTCGGCGGCGGCCCTTCTCGAACCCGTGACCGAGCGACTCTACCTCACCGACGACGCGGTGACGACCTTCGAGGCCACCGTCGAGCGCGTCCTCTCGGACCCGGACCGGCTCGTCCTCGACCGCACGCACTTCTACCCGACCGGCGGGGGCCAGCCGCACGACACCGGAACGGTCCGCGCGGCCGACGGCGACGCCCGGTGGCGCGTCGTCGACGTCGAGATGGCGGACACGGTCCACCACGAGGTCGAACCGGTCGACGGGCCCGACGGTGCGGGCGACGAGAGCGACCCGCCCGCGCTCCCGCAGCCGGGGACCGAGGTCGTCTGCGAGATCGACGCCGACCGCCGCGCGGCGCACTCGCGGTACCACACCGCCCAACACCTGCTGTCCGCGCTGCTGCTCGACGAGTTCGACGCGCGGACGACCGGCAACCAGCTCTACCGCGACCGCGCGCGCCTCGACGCGACCTACGACCGCTTCACCGACGACGACCTCGACCGGATCGAGGCGCGGCTCAACGACCTCGTCGCCGACGGGCGGTCTGTGTCGAGCTACACGATGGACCGGGAGACCGCGGAGGCGACCCTCGACACCGACCGGACCCGGATCGACCTGCTCCCCGACTCGATCGAGGAGCTACGGATCGTCGAGATCGCGGGCGCGGACCCGGACGACGAGCCGTACGACCGGACCGCCTGCGCCGGGACGCACGTCGCGGACACGGCCGAGATCGGTGAGATCGTCGTTACCGGCCGGGAGACGAAGGGACCCGACGAGGAGCGCGTGCGGTTCGCGCTCGCCGAACACGCCGACGCCGACTGACGCCGTCGCTCGCGGGTCGGAGGGCGTTCTGGCCCCTCGCCCGCGATCCCGCCGCTTATATGCGATCCGCGGTTGGTTCGGGGCATGAAGTTCTGCGACGAGTGCGGCTCCATGATGAAATCCGGCGCGGGCGAGGACCACTGGGTGTGTGACTCCTGCGGCAACGAGATCGGGCGTGAGTCGGACGACAGCGAGTGGACGACCCAGTCGCAGGTCGAGTCCGAGGTCGTCGACGTGAGCGACGCCGAGGACAAGGGGCTCCCGACGACGACCGCCCAGTGCCCGAACTGCGACAACGACCGCGCGTACTGGTACATGCAGCAGATCCGCTCGGCCGACGAGTCGGAGACCCGGTTCTTCGTCTGTACCGAGTGCGAACACAAGTGGCGCGAAGACGACCACTGACCGGCTCCGCGCGCCGAGACCCTCCCCGCCGCCCGTCCGTTTTATTCCCGTCCGGAGAGATGCGGGTCCATGGACCCACCGACCGTGGCCGGCGACCTCGGCGGGTGGACGCTCGTCGCGGAGGCGACCGAGCGCCCGTTCGACGCGGGACCGGTCTCGGTCACGGCCGGCACGGCCCGCTACGAGCGCGAGACGCCGCCGCCGCGACCCTTCTTCTTCGCGAGTCGGCTGCGGATCTCGCCCGACACCGGCCCGAACCCGGCGCTCACCCGACTCGTCGAGTCGCGGGCCCGCGAGGGGTTCCGCGAGCGCCTCGCCGAGCGGGACGTCGTCGACCTCGAACGCCGCGACGACCGCGGCCTCGAGGTCGACGACCCGAGCGCGTCTCGCGCGACGCTCTGGGTGTTCCACGGGCGCTGCGCGGTCGACGGCGGATCGGTCCCGGTGGAGGCGCTGCTCGCGGTGTGGGAGTCCGACGAGTACCTCCTCGCGGGCGGCGCCTACCCGACCGACGACGGATTCGAGGCGACCAGACGGGCGGTGTTGGCGCTGATACGCGGCGTCCGTCCGCCGAACTCGGTCGCCGGCGAGCAGCCGGAGTGAGCGGTCAGCAGTCGGCCGCGCCGGCGCTCGACCCGATCGGCGACCCGTCGTCCTCGTAGTCGGCGTCGCCGACCGCGCCGGCGAACATCGGGAGCTGAAGCTCGTAGGTGTACAGCACGTCGAACGCCGCGAACGGGTCGAACCCGTCCGCGATCGCCTCCCGGCCGGTCAGCCTGACCCCGGCCGCGAGCGTCACGATCGACGCGCCGTCGAGCCGGCCCGCGGTCTCGATCCCGAACTCGTTGCCCGCCCGGGGGTCGGTCAGCACGGAGAGGTGGACCACCGTCCGCATCGTCGCGCCGCCCTCGTCGCCGCCGATCGAGATGGGGTAGCCGCTGCCGCTGAAACACCGGGTGATCGGCGCGACCTCGCTCCCGTTCGCGTCGACGCCAGGGCCGACGGTCGCGGGATCGGCGGAATCGCGGTCGAGGCTTTCGGGGCCGACGAGCTCGGAGCCGACCGCGGCCTCCGAGCCGGAAGCGTCGCTCGCCGTGCCCGACGCGTGAGTCGCGGCGTCTGACGCCGCGGGCTGCCCCGCGACCGCGCCGGCGCCGACGCCGACGCTCGCGAGGACGAGCAGCAGCGAGAGGACGAGGGCGCGGACGCGAGTCCGTTGCGAGCGCGTCATTACCCGCGTCTTCGCGCGGTCGACTTAAATCACCGCGGGTAGCGGTATCAGTCGAGAGAATCGCCGCCGAGTAATCCCTCGACGAGCAGCTCCGCCGACGCGACGTTCGTCGCCAGCGGTACGTCCTTCACGTCGCAGACCCGGAGCAGCGCCGAGATGTCGGGCTCGTGCGCCTGCGCGGTCAGCGGGTCGCGGAGGAAGACGACCCCGTCGATCCGGTCGTCCGCGATCAGTCCACCGATCTGGAGGTCGCCGCCGTACGGCCCCGACGCCTGGCGGTTCACCGACAGGCCGGTCGCCTCGGCGATGCGTTTCCCCGTCGTTCCGGTCGTCACCAGTTCGCACTCGCCGAGGACGTCGGTGTGTGCCTCCACGAACGCGACCATCTCGTCTTTGAGTTCGTCGTGGGCGATAAGCGCGATGCGCATGCGCACCGTTCACGCGTCCGGTATAAGTGTGTACTGACCACCAGCATCTTGAATGATATGTGGGTCGGTACACCGTCCGGACGAACGCGAACCGATCGCCGAATGCTTCGTAGCCACGCCGGAAAGAGCAGAGTGCGATGAACGGTCGCGACGACCGCGGCGTCTCCACCGTCGTTGCCACTGTCCTCATGGTCGGTATCGTGGTGACCGTCTCGGCGAGTATCGGTATTGCCGCCCTCGACCTCGAGGGGACGCTCACGGAGCCGCAGGAACCGCGCGTGTTCACCGACGCCACCGTGACGCTCGGACCTGAACACCGCACTTGGAGCGGTTGGAACGACGGCGAGACGGACCCGCCGCGGAGGCCCCCACTTCGTGACCTCGGTTCGGTCCCGGGGGCTCACCATCCACGCGCGCAGGGAGGTTGAAAACGCCGCGGTCGCCGCGAAGCGCGTTCTATCGGGAGTCGCGCTATCGCACCCGCTCGCCGCACCGCTGGAACGCGGTTCCGACCGACAGTTACGGGCGACCGCGACCGCCGCAGCGTTGAACGGGGCGGTCTTAAGTCCGTCCGGTAACGAGGGCCTCCCATGCCACGCGAGCGAGACACCGCGCCGTCCGGCGTCCGGGGCCCCCCTGACGCCGTGGGGGTTCGCAGCCGGACGGCGGAGCGACGGAGGGTCGGGCGGTGAGCGATCGAGCGGCGAGCGACAGGGCGACCGACGGCGAGGCGACCGGAGACCGGGGGATCGGCGTCGACGTCGGGGGGACGTTCACCGACGTGGCGCTCTCGCTCGACGGCGACCTCGTCACCGCGAAGGTGCCGAGCACCGACGACCAGAGCGAGGGGGTCGCGGCCGGGATCGAGAAGGCCTGCGAGGCGGCGGGGATCGACCCCGGGAGCGTGCGCGAGTTCTCCCACGCGATGACCGTCTCCGTCAACGCGCTGCTGGAGGGCGACGGCGCGCGGACCGCGCTCGTGACGACGGAGGGGTTCCGGGACGTGCTGGAGATCGGCCGGCAGACCCGGCCCTCGCTGTACGACCTCGACGCCGAGAAGCCGGCGCCGCTCGTCCCCCGCCGCCGTCGGTTCGAAGTGGCCGAGCGGACGAGCCCCGACGGGGTCGAGCGACCCGTCGATGACGCGGCGATCGAATCGCTCGTCGCCGACCTCCGCGACGCCGACGTCGAGTCCGTCGCGGTCTGCCTGCTCCACGCGTACGCGCACCCGGAGAACGAGGAGCGGGTCGCCGAGGCGCTGCGCGCGGCGCTCGACGTCCCGGTATCGGCCTCGCACGAGGTGCTCCCCGAGTTCCGCGAGTACGAGCGGACCTCCACCACGGCGGTCGACGCATACGTGCGGCCGGCGATCGACGGCTACGTCGGTCGCCTCACCGAGCGGGCCCGCGACATGGGCCTCCCGCAGCCGCGGATCATGCAGGCGAACGGGGGCGTCACCGACGCCGACACGGTCCGGCGGAACGCCGTGACGACCGTCCTCTCGGGGCCCGCGGCGGGAGTCGTGGGCGCGAGCGCGACGGCGTCGGCCGCCGACCGCGACGGGCTGATCACCTTCGACATGGGCGGCACCTCCAGCGACGTGAGCCTCGTCCGCGACGGCGAGGTCGAGCGCACGACGGAGTCGGCGATCGCCGACCGCCCGATCGGCACGCCGATGGTCGACGTCGAGACCGTCGGGGCCGGTGGCGGGTCGATCGCGTGGGTCGACTCCGGCGGCGCGCTCCGGATCGGTCCGCGCTCGGCCGGCGCGGAGCCCGGTCCCGCCTGCTACGGCAAGGGCGGCACGGAGCCGACCGTCACCGACGCGAACCTCGTGCTCGGGTACGTCGGCGCGGACACCAGCCTCGGCGGGGACCTGTCGCTTGACGCGGCGGCGGCCCGCGACGCCCTCGCGGACCTCGCCGACGAGGCGGGGATGGAGGGCCCGGTCGCGGCCGCGCTCGGCGTCCACCGCGTCGCGAACGCCGACATGACCCGCGCCATCCGGTCCGTCACCGTCGAGCGCGGCCACGACCCCCGCGAGTTCGGCCTCGTCGCGTTCGGGGGCGCCGGCCCGATGCACGCGGTCTCGATCGCCGACGGGCTCGACGTCGACCGCGTCGTCGTCCCGCACGCGTCCGGCGTCCTCTCGGCGTACGGGCTGCTCGCGGCCGACGAGACGCGCGACGCGGTCCGGACCCGGCAGGGGCCGCTCGCCGAGGTCGACGCGGACGCGGTCGACGCGCTCTACGGGGAACTGGGCGACGACCTGCTCGGCGAGGTCAGCGACCCGGACGCGGCCCGGGTCGAGTACGCCGCCGACCTCCGCTACGCGGGACAGAGCTTCGAGCTCACCGTCGACGTCGACCGGCCGTTCGACCCCGAGGCGGCCGCCGAGCGGTTCGCGGCGGCGCACGAGTCGGCGTACGGCTACCGCGCCGACGAGCCGGTCGAACTGGTGAACTGCCGCGCGACGGCGACGGTGCCGCGGAGCGCGCCGGCGATCGAGTCCGCGGGGACCGGAGCGACCGACCCCCGGACCACTCGCGAGGCGGTCTTCCCCGACGGTCCCCGCGAGACGCCGGTGTACGACCGGGAGCGCTTCCCGGCGGACGGCCGCGTCGAGGGGCCGGTCGTGGTCGAGGGCGCGGAGAGCACGGCGGTCGTCCCGCCCGGGTGGAGCGTCCGGCTGCGCGGCGACGGCGCGCTGGTCGCGGAGGTGAGCGACGCGTGAGCGACCCGAACGTCGATCCGGTCACGCTGGAGATCCTCCGCAACCAACTGGAGAGCGTCGCGGCCGAGATGGGTCACGTGCTGATCCGGGGCGCGTACTCGCCGAACATCAAGGAGCGACAGGACTGCTCGACGGCGCTGTTCGACGCCGACGGCCGCATGATCGCGCAGGCCGAACACATCCCGGTCCACCTCGGCGCGATGCCCGACGCGGTCGCGGTCGTTCTCGAGAAGGACCCGGGCCCCGGCGACGTGTTCGTCGTCAACGACCCGTTCGCCGGCGGGACGCACCTCCCGGACGTGACGCTCGTGTCGCCGATCGCGCCCGACGGGGAGATCGTCGGCTTCGCGGTGTCGCGCGCGCACCACGCGGACGTCGGCGGGAGCGCGCCCGGGAGCATGCCGCCCGGCGCGCGCGAGATATTCGAGGAGGGGCTCCGGATCCCGGCGGTCCGGCTCGTCGAGGGCGGCGAACCGAACGACGCGGTCCGCGACCTGCTGCTCGCCAACGTCCGCACGCCGGGCGAGCGCGGGGCCGACCTCCGGGCGCAGCGCGCCGCGAACGACCGCGCCGAGCAGCGGGTCGACGAACTGCTCGACGAGCACGGCGCGACGCTGCTCGACGCCTTCGACGCCGTCGTGGACTACTCCCGCGAGCGCGTCGAGACCGAGATCCGAGACCTCCCGGACGGGACGTACCGGGCCCGGGACGTCCTCGAGGGCGACGGCGTGACCGACGCGGAAATCCCGATCGAGGTCGCGGTCACCGTCGACGGGGCCGCTCTCGACGTCGACTTCGCCGGCACGGCCGACCAGGTGGACGGCAACCTGAACGCGCCGTTCTCGGTGGCGAAGAGCGCGGTGTACTTCGTCGTCCGCGCGATCACCGATCCGGAGATCCCGCCGAACCACGGCTGTTACGAGCCGGTCTCCATCTCCGCGCCGGGGGGGTCGCTGCTCGACCCGCGCCCGCCGGCCGCGGTCGTCGGCGGGAACGTCGAGACCAGCCAGCGCGTGACGGACGTGACGCTGGCCGCGCTCGCCGAGGCGGTGCCGGACGTCGTCCCCGCGGGCGGGCAGGGGACGATGAACAACCTGATCGTCGGCGACCGCGCGGGCGGGTTCACCTACTACGAGACGATCGCCGGCGGGTTCGGCGGGCGACCGACCAAAGACGGGATGGACGGCGTCCAGGTCGGCATGACGAACACGCTCAACACGCCGGTCGAGGCGCTGGAGACGGCGTACCCGCTCCGCGTCGAGCGGTACGCGCTGCGCCCGTCGAGCGGCGGCGACGGCCGCCACCGCGGCGGACTGGGCATCGAGCGGACCGTCACCGTCGAGACGGACGCGACGGTCTCGCTCCTGACCGAGCGCCGGCGGATCGCTCCGCGGGGCCTCGACGGCGGCGAGGACGGCGCGCTCGGCGAGAACCTGATCGACGGGGAGCCAGTGCCCGCGAAGACCTCCGTCGACGTGGCGGCCGGGACGACCGTCTCCGTCCGCACGCCGGGCGGCGGCGGCCACGGCGACCCGGCGGAACGCGACCCGGACGCCCGGGAGCGGGACCGGCGCGACGGGAAGGTCGACTACCGGAGCGCCGAGGCCGGCGACGACTCCGAAAAGTAACGTATCTGTCACGTTCTGGCGGCACATTTCGGGGGCGGAATACCGCGGATCGCGAAGGGTTAACCGTCGGTATCACAAGAGAGAAGTAATGAGCGACGGGGACCTGAGCCGAGACCTGGGGCTCTATTCGGCGGTCACGCTGAGCATGGGCGCGATGATCGGTGGCGGGATCTTCGTCCTCCCCGCGGTCGGGTTCGAGAAGGCCGGTCCGGCGGTCGTCCTCGCGTACCTGTTGGCCGGACTGATAGTTCTCCCGAACGCGCTCTCGAAGGCCGAGATGGCGACGGCGATGCCGGAAGACGGCGGCACCTACATCTACATCGACCGCGCGATGGGGCCGCTGTTCGGGACGATCGCGGGCATCGGCGTCTGGTTCTCGCTCGTGTTCAAGAGCGCGTTCGCGCTCGTCGGGCTCGGGGCCTACCTGCTGCTGCTCGTGAACATCCCCGCGGGGCTCGTGAAGACGGTCGCGCTCGTGCTCGGCGTCGTCGTCATCCTGCTCAACATCGTCGGGACCGAGAAGAGCGGCCAGGTCCAGAGCGTGCTCGTCTCGCTCGTCGTCCTCGTCCTCGGCGCGTACGTCCTCGGCGGGATCCAGCCCGCGGAGCCGTCGCAGTACGCCCCGTTCACCACCCACGGGATCGGCGGCGTCGCGACCGCGACCGCCTTCGTGTTCGTCTCCTACGCCGGGATCGGCGAGGTCGCGTCCGTCGCCGAGGAGATCGCCGAACCCAGTCGGAACATCCCGCTGGCGATGCTCATCTCCATCGGGGTGATGATGGTCATCTACACCGCCGTCGTGGCCGTCGTCGTCGGCGTCGTGCCGGGCGAGACGCTCGTCGGCGGCGGACCCGGCGGCGGGACCTCTCTCACGCCCATGGCCGACAGCGCGGAGCTGGTGTTCGGCGGCGCGGGCGTCACCGTCGTCGCCGTCACCGCCGTCCTCGCGCTCACGAGCATGGCGAACGCGGGCGTGCTGGGGACCTCCCGGTTCCTGCTCGCGATGAGCCGCGACTCGCTCCTGCCGGAGCGGGTCGGCCGGATCAACCCCCGGTTCCTGACGCCCGTGACCGCGGTGCTCGTCACCGGCGCGCTGCTCTTGGCGCTCATCGCGTTCGTCCCGGTCGTCGACCTGGCGAAGCTCGCGAGCGCCTTCCTCATCCTCGTCTTCTCGCTGGAGAACCTCTCCGTGATCGTCTTCCGGGAGGCCGACGTCGACTTCTACGACCCGGACTTCCGCTCGCCCGGGTATCCGGTGGTCCAGGCGCTCGGCGTGGTCGGCGGCGTCGTGCTGATCGTCCAGATGGGGCTCCTCTCGATCCTCGGCGCGGTCGGCATCAGCGTCGGGAGCCTCGCGTGGTACCTGATCTACGCGCGCTCGCGGACCTCCCGGACCGGCGCGCTGGCGACGTACTTGGGTCGCGAGTCGGAGCCGTCGGAGCCGTCGAACCCCTCGGAGCCGTCCGACGAGGCCCCCGCCGCGAAGCGGCGAGACGACTGAGTGCGGCGCGTTCGCTCGCCGGCGGCGTCTAACGGTACGAAAAAACGACCCGACGGCCCGCTCCGCCGCGAATCGGACCGCGGAGCCTACTTGAACCGGAACGTCTCCAGGTTCTTCGGCGCGAACGTCCGCATGTTGTAGTCGTGGTACAGCGACGAGGAGAGGTCCTGGACCGAGCTCTCGTCGCCGTGGACGCAGAGCACCTTCTCCGGGCGCGGGTTCATCGTCTTCACGAAGTTCTCTAACCCCTGTCGGTCGGCGTGGCCGGAGAAGCCGTCGACGACCTCGACGCCCATCTCCAGCGTGAGCGTGTCGCCGCGGCTGCCGCCGCCCCAGCCGTCGACCGGGATCTCGTCCCAGCCGTTCTGGATCCGGCGGCCGAGCGTCCCCTGCGCCTGGTAGCCGACGAAGACGAGGTTCGAGTCCGGGTCGGGCCCGATGTGGCGGAGCCACGACATGATCGGGCCGCCCTCGATCATCCCCGAGGTGGAGATGACGATACACTCGTCGCCGTCGGCGACCTCCTGGCGCTCGTCCTCGCCGGCGTCGATGTGGTTGAACTGGTCGGCGAGGAACGGGTTCTCGTCCTCGTGGAAGATGCGGTCGCGGAGGTCGTCGCGGAGGTACTCGGGGTAGGTGGTGTGGATCGCGGTCGCCTCCCAGATCATCCCGTCGAGGTGGACGGGCATCTCCGGGATCTCGCCCTCGCGCATCGCCTCCTCCAAGACGAGCATGATCTCCTGCGAGCGCCCCACGGCGAAGGCGGGGATGACGACCTTCCCGCCCTGCTCGTACGTCTCGTTGATGACCTCCTTCAGCGCCTCCTCGGAGTCCTCCTGGTCGGTCTGGTAGTCGTTGCGGCCGCCGTAGGTGGACTCCAGCACGAGCGTCTCCACGCGCGGGAAGTCGTTGACCGCGCCGTTGAACAGGCGCGTGTCCTCGTAGTGGATGTCGCCCGAGAACGCGACGTTGTAGAGGCCGTCGCCGATGTGGAAGTGGGTGACGGCGCTCCCGAGGATGTGGCCCGCGTTGTGGAACGTGAGCTTCACGTCCGGGGCGACGTCGGTCACGTCGCCGTACTCCAGCGGGATGGTGTGTTTGATCGCGTCGCGGACCTGCGCGGACTCGTACGGGGGCGTCCGGCCGTCCTTCGCGGCGACGTCGAGGTAGTCGAGCGTGAGCAGACCCATCAGGTCGCGGGTCGGCTCCGTCGTGTAGATGGGGCCGTCGTACCCGTACTTGAACAGGAGCGGCACCAGCGCGGAGTGGTCGAGGTGGGCGTGGGTCAGGATGACCGCGTCGAGGGTCGCCGCGCCCGCGCCGAGCGCCTCGGGAACCTGGAGGTACGGCACTTCGCCCTCCGCGCCGGGCTTGTCGCCGCAGTCGATGAGAATCCGCGTCTCTGGCGTCGAGAGGATGAACGCCGCGCGGCCGACCTCGCGGCAGCAGCCGAGCGTCGTGATCCGGACCCACTCGTCGTCGGACATCTCCTCGCGGTGGATCTGGCGGCCGACGCGCTCGAGGATGTCGCGGCGCTCCTCGCGCTCGTTCTTCAGGAAGCCGCGGACGTTCGAGACGGTGGACGACTCGATCGGCGGCGTCCGGACGACCTCGGGGGTCCACCCGACCTCCTGGGTGATCTCGCGGAGCGTCGAGCCCCGCCGACCGATCACCATGCCGGGCTTCTCGGCCTCGATCACGACCTCGCCGGTGTCCTCGTGGAAGTCGAGGTCGGTGACGCCGGCCTCGTCGGGGATCACCTCGCGCACCTGCTCTTCCGCCCTCGCGGGCGGCGAGAGGGCGCTCGGGTCGGGGCGGACCGTGATCCGCTTCCGGAGCTTCGAGGCGAGCCGTCGGATAAGGTCGCCGTCGCCGGCGAACCGCTTGGGGTCGCGCGTGTACACGACCAGCTCCGGGCCCTCGTATTTGACATCGGTGACCGTGATGTCGTTCGGAATCTCCTGTTCGATCTCGGATTTCAACGTATCGAGTTGCTTATCGACTTGACTCATATCTCACTGCGGGTCGTCGGGGCCGCCGTCGTCGAGCCGCGCGCCGCGGGGCGACTCGCCGCGATCGGTCGACCGTGACGGGGTAGGCATAGTGGAAGTACTGTCCGTAGTGTTCCGTGCGGGAACAGCCAGCGAAAACCCGCTTGGATCACGCTACTGCCCCGCCGTTATAAAAGCCTTCGCAAAGGGCAAGCCGACGGCGGCCGAAATCGGTCCATGCGCGTCACGCCGGAGGCCGTCCGCGACGAACACGCCTGGGTCCGCGACCGCGCCGACGTGGTGGTCCCGATCCTCAACGACACCCGCGACCGGCTCGGGCGGCTCTTCGGGACGGACGTGGACGCGGTGTCGCCCGACGCGTACCGCCGCGAGGTCGACGCGGTGTTCGCGGACGGCGAGGTCGCGGTCAACGCCGCGGCCTGCGTCGCGATCCTCCGCGACTTGGACGTGGCCAATGACTACCCCGGGTTCGTCGTCGACGAGGTGCTCGGCCGGGAGCTGGCGGCGACGGTCGCCGGCGGCCGCCCGCTCTCGCTGCTCGCGCAGGCGACGTTCCACGTCGCGGACCTCTACGTGGACCGGGACGCCACCGCCGACGCGGACCGGGCCGGCGCCGGCACCGCCGGCGCGGACGACCTCGACGCCGCGCTCGCCGCGGGGTTTCAGACGCGGCTCCCCGGGTGGGACTGGCGCGAGGGAGAGAGCCCGTTCGCGGTCGACGCCGGCGAGTGAGCCGACCGGGTGGGTCGCGGTCGCTTACGACGTGAAGCTCCGGACGAACCCGTACGCCTTGTCGAGCAGCGCGTCGGGGAGGAACCGCGCGAGAACGCCGACGCGCGCGACGGTGCCGGGCTGGACCCGCGCCGGCGGCCGCGTGGCGCTCGCGGCGTCGTAGATGGCGTTCGCGACGAGCTCCGGCTCGACCGAGCCGGGGCCGTCGCCGCCGATGAGCTGGGTGTCCTCGAACATCGCGTAGAACTCGTCGTACGCCTCGGTCCGCTCGATCCCCTCGCGTTCCTCGGGGTCGGCCTCGGACGCCGCGCGATCCGAGAAGTTCGTCTTCACGGGGCCGGGCTCGACGACGACCACGTCGATCCCGAGGTCGCCGACCTCGTTGCGGAGCGCGTCCGACATCGCCTCCACGGCGAACTTCGACCCGCTGTACACGCCGCCGCCGGGCATCGACACCCGGCCCGCGACCGAGGAGACGTTGACGATGGTGCCGTCGCGCTCGCGGCGCATCGCCGGGAGGACCGCCCGGATGAGCCGGTGGGGCCCGTAGACGTTCACGTCGAACTGCTCGTGGACCCGCTCCGTGGTCACGTCCTCGATCGGGCCGAACTGCCCGTAGCCGGCGTTGTTGATCAGGGCGTCGATCGCGCCCTCCTCGTCGAGGACGCGGTCCACGACGCGGTCGACGTCGTCCTGCTCGGTGACGTCGAGCGTGGCGATCTCGCAGCCCGCCTCGCCGAGCGCTTCGATGTCCGCGGGGTTCCGCGCGGTGGCGTACACGGTCCATCCCTCGTCGAGGAACGCGTGCGCCGCGGCGCGGCCGATACCCGAGGAACAGCCGGTGATGAGTGCCGTCTTCTGCACGCGTTTCCGGTCTGTCTCCGACGGCATAACTCTCCCGACGCGACCGCGCCGCCGCGCCGCGACCGGCTACAGCTCCTCGGTCCGGACGCCCATCGCCTCCGACGCGGGCGCGGTCCGCTCGAACCCCCACCGCTCGTAGAAGCCGTCGACGTCCGCGAGGAGGTTGACGTACGCGCCGTCCGGCGCGTTCGCGCGGAGCCACGCGACGAGCGCGTCGACCATCGCCGTCCCGATCCCCCGGCCCTGGTGCGGCGGCGCGACCGCCGTGTCCGACAGGTGGAACACGGACCCGCCGTCGCCGACGAGCCGCGCCATCCCGACCGCCGACCCGGACTCGGCCTCGACGACGTGGACGCCGTACGTCGTGTTCGGGAGCCCCAGCTCGACGGCCGGCCGTGACCGGTCGGTCATGCCCGCTTCCCGCCGCAGCCGACGGAACGCCGCGACTGAGGGCGTCGTCTCGCGGAGCTCGTACCCCGTCGGGAGCGCGGACTCGCCGGATCCGGCGTCTGCGTCGCGTACGTCCGCGGCGTCGTCGCTCATGGGTCGGCGTTCGCGGCCGCAAAAGTAGTCGCTTCGGTCGCGGGGCGGGGCGGCGCGCTACTCCTCGTCGGCGTCGCCGTCGTCCGCCTCGTCCTCGTCGGTCGCGAGCAGGTCGCGCTCGTCGAGGATCGACTCGATCTCGTCGACCGGTCGCTCGGCGTACTCTGGGTCGTCGACGGTGATCGTCGCGACGCCGACGCCGTCGGGGGACAGCTCGCCGTCGTTCGACTGCGCGAGGGTGTCGAGCGCGAGCCCGACCGCCTCGTCCGTCGAGATGCCCTCCTCGTACTCCGTCTCCAGGTAGTCGCGGAGGTCGCTGCGGTCCGAGCCGATCGAGAGCGCCTGCCACTCGTACGGCGTGCCGGACGGGTCCGTCTCGAACAGGCGCGGCTC
>NZ_CAKZRO010000107.1 GCF_937146585.1 uncultured Halorubrum sp.
TCGTCGGGAGCGCGAACTTCCCGAACGCCTTGTGGAGGACGTACATGTCGACGGTGTCGCCGGGGGTTGGCGCGTCCTCGATCTTACAGCCGACGAAGGTGCGCACCTCGTCCCAGAACGCGATCACGTCCTGCTTGCGGTCGATCTCGACGCACAGCTCCACGTCGCGGATGCTGTACTCCAGCAAGCGCTCGGGGTCCTGCTCCCAGAGGTCGCCGATGTCGCCCGTGTAGCGCTCCTTCCCGACGCCCAGCTCGCGCTCGCCGACCGCGTCGAGGCGGTACGACTCCAGCTCGGTGAACATCGTGCGCTTGTAGGCGTACAGGAGGTCGAAGACGACCCGGCCCTTCACGTCGGGGCCGCCCCAGCCGGAGCGCCACACCTCGCCGATCCGGGAGAGCCGGTCGACGTCGAGGTCGTACTGGCTCCCGTCGTCGAGCTCCTCCAGGCGGTCGAGGACGTACGGCGCGTCGAAGTCCTCGAAGTTCCACCCGGTGAGCAGGTCCGGGTCGGTGTCGTCGATGTACTCGACGAACGCGTCGAGCATCGCGGCCTCCTCCTCGAACGTGCGGACCCTGAACTCGAGGTCGGACCCGTCCCCGACGATCCCCTCGTAGTCGGGGAGGTCTTCGGGCGGGGGGATCTCCGCCTCCGGCGCGTCGTACAGCCAGACGACGTACTCGTCGTCGTAGGAGTCGTGGCTGGTGAGACAGATGATCGGCTCCTCGCCGTCCTCCGGGAAGCCGCGGCGGTCGTCCACCTCGATGTCGAAGGTGTTCACGCGCAGGTCGGCGTCGACCTCGGCGGGCTCGAGGTGTCCCTCGTGGACCTGGATCGTCCCCTCGCCGTCGTCGAGGCGGCGCTCCTCGACGCGGATCCCGCCGTCGATCCCGTTGTCGATCAGGAAGCGGTTCGGGAAGAGGATGTCCGCCTCGAAGCTCGTCGCGAAGTCGTCGCGGATGTTCCCCACGTCGCGGGGCGTCCGCGTGACGATCCGGGTGAGCTGCTCGCCGCGGATGCTCTCGTAGGGCTCGCCGTCCGGGCCCGCCTCGCGCGTCCCGATCACCACGTCGTACTCCTCGACGGGGTCGCGGTCGAGGTCGGCCGTCGGGACGTAGAAGTACGGCTCGACGCCCAGCACGCGGAGGTGTTCGACGACGTCGTGGTCGGCGTCCCCGTCGACGTGCTCCGCGGGCCGCCGCCCGAACACGTGGACGACCGGGTACTCGTCGCTGCCGTACCCCTCCACGGCGTAGTCGATCTGGGTGATCATCAGCTCGACGGTCCCGGTCGACTCCGGGAACTTCGCCTCGTCGACGTCGACCACGTCGTTGACGTGGCCCCGGCCGCCCCCGGCGACGACGGCCGCCTCCTGCGCGGCCAGCTCCTCCCGTTCGGTGTCCGTGTCGCCGTCGGCCTCGCCGTCCGCGCCGCCGGTCGACGAGAAGTCCGACAGCCCCGACTGAGTCATATCCGTGCTTCGGCGTCACCCGGCTAAAAAACTCGGCTTTCGGGTGCGGCGAGGTATCCCGCCACGGAAAGGCATATATTGTGTGACTTCTTACCACGGTCTATGCCTTCGGACCCACGTTCCGAACCCCAGGCGGCTCGCCCGGCCGACTCCGACGCGGTCGACGCCGAGGTGGAGGTGTACGAGGACGACGGGAACGTGGTGCTCTTCGACGCGACGAACCCCCTCGCGTGGGTCGAAGCGAGCCGAACGGTGCGGCTCGCCGACGCGCTCTGACCGGCCCGCCGACTCCGCGCGTTCTCCGTCCGCCCGCTCCCGTAGCCGCGGCGTCGCCCGGACGGAACCCCTTTGCCCCGGCCCGACGTAGGTCCGGGCGTGTTCAGCCTCGACGAGGACGACGAGGGCGAGATCTCCGTCGGCGAGAGCTCCGACGCCGAGCGGGAGATGACGCCCGACATCCCCGAGGCCCCGTCGGTGAAGACGTTCGACGACGGCGGCGACTTCGAGGGGGCGAGCGACGTCGACCAGGGAACCCTCCGCGCGTTCGTCGTCGCCGTCGTCTACGCCAACGCCGCCGTCCTCCTCGTCGCGCTCGGCCCGATGGTGTGGTTCTTCGAGGGGTGGTCGCGGGTCGGTCCGGCGCTGCTCGTCGTCGGCCTCCTCGCCGGGGTCCGAACGTACCAGACGTACCGGTCGTGGCGGCGCTCACGGGACGAGGTGGACGAGGGGGACGACCCGCCGTCTGACCGTGACGCGGAGGAAGATGCCGCCGACGCCGATGTTTCCGCCGATTCCGATTCCCCTGCCGACGCCGACACCGCTGCCGACTCCGACGCCCCCGCCGAGCGCCCGGAAGCGTAATGTCCGACGAGCGCGCTGTTCCGACCATGCAGACGGTCCGCGACGGCGACGGCGAGACGTACCTCCTCGTGAAACGCTCCGCCGAGTCGAGTCGCGTGCGCGACCCGGCCACCGGCGCGGAGCGGTACGTCGACAACGACGACCTCAGCGTCGTGGACGGGGAGTCGCCGCTCGCGACCGCCGCCTCGGGCGTGCCGGAGCCGGTCCGCCGGACGCTCGGTGCGGTCCGTGACGACCGGTCGCTCGGCCTGCTCGCGGTGGTCGTCGACGAGGGGCCGATCGCCGCGATCGACCTCCTCGACGCCGCCGACATGTGCGAGTCGGACCTCCACGGTTCGATCACGGAGTTCCGCGCGGCCGGGCTGGTCGAGGAAGCCGAGGTCGCCGGCCGCCGCGGCTACGAGGCGACCGCGGTCGCGATCGAGGCGCTGGAGCTCTTGCGCGGCGAGCCGGACTCGGCGGCCGTCACCGACTCCGACGAGGACTGACCCCGACCACCGCCGCCCGCTCGTCACCGACAGAAAGCACTTGCCGCCCGCGCTGGACCTTCCCCCATGGCGATTCGACGGAACCGCCGCGTCACCGCCGGACTCCTCGCGGTCAGTCTCGGACTCCTCGCGCCGTTCGCGTCGGAGCGAGTCCTCGCCCACCAACTCGGTCTGGCCGGACCGCCCGTCGCGTACGGGATCTGTGGCCTCACGGCGCTCGCCGCCGTCGCCGCGTTCCGGTACTCCTCGGCTCGCTCGTGGCGATCCCTACTCGTGTACGCCGCGCTCGCCGCCGTCGGCGCGCTCGGCTCGTTCGGATACCTGTTCGGCACGACGCGGGCGTAGCTCCCCGATCGATCGCCGAGCGACAATCGGACCGACCGGACCGGGACTCGCCGAGGGCGCTCGGAGAGCGCTTCACACCCCGAGCGCCTCCCGTCAGTCGTCCGCGAGCGACGCGACGTCGAGGTCCGCCGCGTCCTCCCGACGGACGGTCGAGCGGTTCGAGCGGGGGTCCTTCTCGACGGTGACCAGCTCGTCGGCGGCGCCGACCAGCTCGTCGTCGTGGCTCACGATGACGATCTGGCGCACGCCGAAGCCGCGCATCTCCTCGACGAGCCGGACGAGCCGCGAGACGTGCCCGGAGTCGAGGAACACCGTCGGCTCGTCGAGGATGAGCGGCGGCGTCGGCGCCGCGCCCTCGATGCCCTCCGAGAGCAGCCGGTAGATCGCACACCGGAGCGAGAGGTTGAACAGGGCGCGCTCCCCGCCGGAGAGCTGCTCGGGGTCGAGCGGCTCGCCGTCCTTCTGGTAGACGGTGAGGACGTACTCGCCGTCGAGCTCGATGTGCGAGTAGGCGTCGTTCCCGTAGACGAGCTCGAACGTCTCGTTGAGCGTGCGCTCCAGTTCGCTGACGTTGCGCTGGCGGAGCTCTGCGCGCAGGTCGCCGTACATCGTCTCCAGCTCGCTCGTCTCCTCGTGGAGCGCCTCGAGCGCGTCGACCCGCTCGCGCAGCGCCTCGCGCTCCTCGCGGAGCGCCTCCAGCTCGCGGATGTCGCCTTTGATCCCGCCGATCGCGTTCTGGAGTTCCTCCCGCCGCTCGTCGAGCCGCTCGAGCTCGCCGGCGACCTTCTCGAGGTACTCCACTGCCTCCTCTTTCCGCTCTCTCGCCGTCTCGACCGCGGACTCGTCGACGGCGTCGGCGAGCTCGTCGCGCCGCTCGCGCTTGTCAGCGAGCCGGTCGCGCCGCTCGTCGTTCACCTCCGTCAGGTTCTCGCGCTTCTCGCGGCGGCGCTCGATGTCGTCTTCGGCGTCCGCGATCGCCGACAGGCGCTCCTCGACCGCCGTCACCGCCTCGCGAGCGTCCGCGACCGCCTCCAGATCGGCCTCCAGCTCTGCGACGCGCGCCGCGGCCGCCTCGGCCTGCTCGCGCTTCTCCGCGGCGACCTCACGCGTCTCATCGGCCTCCGCGCGGAGCTCGGCGGCGCGCTCGCGCTTCTCTTCGGCCGCCTCGCGCCGCTCGGTCGCCGCGGTGCGCTTCTCCTCGACGCGCTCTTCGAGGGCCGCGATCCGCTCGTCGATCTCGTCCAGCCGGTCCGCCGCGCTCGCGAGCCCGTCGAGCTCCGCGACCCGCTCGTCCAAGTCGCCCTCGCGCTCGCGGGCGGTCTCCAGCTCCGATTCGAGCTCCGCCACCCGCTCGCGGTCCTCGTCGATCCCGCTCGCGTGCGGCGAGTCCGCCACCGGCTGGCCGCACTCGGGACACTTCCCGGCCGCCAGCAGCGCCTCGGCCTCCTCGACGCGCTCGCGGGCGTTCTTCAGCTCCGCAGACAGCTCGGCGATCCGCTCGCGGACCTCGCCCCGCTCGTCGCGCAGCGCCTCGCGCTCGTCGGCGACGCCGTCGCGGTCGACGTCGGCGTCGGCGGCCGCGAACCGCTCGCGGAGGTCCGCGGCCTCCTCGCGGAGCTTCTCCATCGACGACTCGCGCGCTGCCGCCTCCTCTGCGGCCGACTCGGCCTCGTCGGCGAGCTCGTCGGCCTCGGACTCGATCTCCGCGGCGCGGTCGGTGCGATCGTCGGCCTTCCCGGCGAGGTTCGTCGCCTGGTTGCGCAACCCCTCGGCGTTCACCCGCGCGTCGTCTAGGTCCCCGCGGATCCCCGCCTCTCGGTCGTCTAGCTCGGTACGTCGCGCGGCGATGGCCTCCTCGGTCGCCGCGTCGAGGCCGGCGTCGTCGAGCCGGTCGTCGATCGCCGCCTCGATCTCGGCGATCCGCTCGCGAGTCTCGCGGATCGCGTCGCGGTGGTCGTCGCGCTGACGCTCCGCCTCCCGGATCGCGGTCTCGATCTCGTCGATCTCGGCCTCCACCGACTCCAGTTTCTCCCGCTTCTCCGCGTGGGTCGCCAGCGTCTCCGCGGCCGCGTCGCGCGTCTCCTTCGCCTGCTCCCGCTGGGTCTCGTACCGGTCGATGTCGTCGGTGACGTCGCCGAGTTCGCCCTCCAGCTCGTTGAGCCGCGCGTGGAGCTCCCGGTCCTCCTTCGCGGCGATCTGCTCGTCGAGCTGGTCGAGTCGCCCGCGGCGGTTCTCCAGCACGTCCTCGACCCCGAGCCGGGCGTCGCCGGCGCGCTCGCGGTACTCCTCTAACTTCCCGAGCTGGAGCAGGTCGTCGATCGTGTCCTGCCGCTCCCGGGGCGTGGCGTTGATCAGCTTGTTCACCTCTCCCTGCCGGACGTACGCGCAGTTGACGAACGCCTCGGCGTCCATCCGCAGAAGCTCGGTGACGAACTCGCGGACGGCGCGCGCGCCGTCGCGCGTCACGTCGCTCCCGTCGGTCGACTCGAGCGTACACTTGTGGTCGATCCGTCCGTCGTAGGACTTGAGCCGCCGCTCGACACGGTAGGAGACGCCGTCGTGAGTGAACCACAGCTCGACCTCCGTCTCCGCCTCGCCGTTCGTGATGACGTCTTCGAGAGTGCCGTCGAGCGCCTTCGACCCGTACAGCGCGAAGAAGCAGGCCTCGAGCAGCGACGACTTCCCGCTGCCGTTGAGCCCGTGGATCACGGTGACGCCCTCGGTCAGCCGCAGGTCGGCGTCGCCGTACGGCTTGAAGTTCGCGAGGCGGACGCGGTCGAACTTCACAGGTAGTCCTCCATGGAGACCTGGCCGTCGGTCGACGCCGGGTCGGGGTCGTCGGGCTCGGCGCTCTCCGGCTCGGCGGTCGATTCCGGGGGATCCGACTCGTCGTCGTCCGATTCCTCCCCGTTGTCCGGTTCGCTATCGTCCTCCGGTTCGCCGTCGGTTGCCCCGTCGGCGTCGTCAGACTCGCCGGCGTCACCGACGACATCGCTGCCGTCGACGGCCTCGAACGCGCCGAGATCGCCGTCCTCGTCGAGCCGCTCTTCGATCCTGCGTTTCACGGTCTCGCGGACGTTCGCGTCGGGGACGCCGTCCTCGCGGACCGCGCGCTCGACGTCGCGAGCGGCGGTCGAGAGCGCCATCTCGTCGAGCCGGTCGCGGACGGCGTCCTCCGGGTCGGCGAAGCTCACGTCCACCTCGCCGTCGGCGTCGACCTCGCGCCGGTCCGTGACGCGCGCGACGAGCGCCCCCTCGTCGCTCGCGAACTCCTCGACGGCCGCCGGCGTCACCGGGTCGCCCTCCCCGGTGATCTCCACGTGGACGACCGCTTCCGCGAGGTCGTGTTCGCGGACCCGCTCGCGGACCCGCGGCTCGCCCTCGCCCTCGCGCAGTTCCACCGAGACGAAGACGAACGGTCGGGTGTCGAGCGCGCGGCGCCGGATCTCGACGCGGTCGTCGCCGCCGGCCGCGTCGGCGTCGAAGACGACGAGGTTGTAGCCGCGCCCCTCGCGCTCGCTCGCGCTCGCGCGCTCCGTCGACCCGGGGTACGTCACCCACGTGTCGGCGACCTCGGCGGTGTCCGGGGTGTGGTTGTCGCCGAGGAGCATCGCGTCGAAGGCGATGTCGCTCTCCGTCAGCACGGTCTCGGTATCCCAGTCGGCGTAGCCGAAGGGCTCGAAGAGGCCGTGCGCGACGAGCGCCGCGTAGTCGGCGTCGTGGTCGGCGAAGGCGTAGTCGAGGTCGTCGCGCCGCGAGACGGGGACGTGGTCGAGCCCGTAGAACGCGGTGTCGCCCACGACGACCGGTTCGTCGCCGAGCCGCGTGGCGAGCCCGAGGCGCTCGAAGAGGTCGAGCCACTGCCCGCCCCGCGTCGACTCGTGGTTGCCGACGACCGCGAGGAACGGGATCCCGGCGTCGTTGAGCCGACGGAGGACCGAGATGGTCCCCATCAGGTCTTGGAGGTCGGGCCGGCGGTCGTGGAAGAGGTCGCCCGCGTGGACGACCGCGTCGACGCCGCCGTCGACCGCGTCGTCGACCACGGCCTCGAAGGCGTCGAGGAAGTCCTGGCGTCTGACCGGCGAGTGGTACTGCGAGTACCCGATGTGGGTGTCGCCGGTGTGGATCACCCGTGTCATCTGTCCGCGTCTTGGCCGGTGTCGGGCTTAGGGATTCCGGGGCCGGAGCGGAAGTGGTCGCGGTCGGCGGAGTCGTGGGCGTCACCCGCTCCGCCGGCGTCACTCTCCTCGCCGGTGTCGCCCGCGGCCGCCCGTCGAAACGCCCGGTACGCGTCGAGCGCTTCGCGTCCCCGCGAGGCGATCGCCTCGTCGCCCGCGCGGTCGGCGGCGGCCACCGCCTCCGCGAGGCGGTCCAGTCCGACGGCGTCGACGAATCCCGCCGCGCGACGGACGTCGGCCCGCGCGGCGTCCGCCTCGTCGATCACGGCGACGTACGGTCGTCTCGCGGTGTCGGTGCGGGTCGCGAGCGCGGCCAGCGCGCGCTTGACGGCGGTAGTCGAGACCACGGTTCGACTGCCGCGGTATCGGTGATAAACCGTCGCGGGCGATCGCCGGCGTCGCCCCCGGCGGCGGTTCGGGCGGGGCCGCGCTCAGATGCCGAGCGAGTACAGCCGCTTGCGGGCGTCGGTGAAGGAGAACCGCGAGTCGACGACGTCCTCCTCTTCGAGCCGTGACAGCGCGTAGCGGACCGTCCGCGGGGGGAGCAGCGTCTCCTCCGCCAGTTCGCTCTGCGTCAGCGTGTCGTTGTAGTCCAGCACCTTCGCGACCAGCTTCGCGCTCGGGGGCAGGTCGCGAACGGCGGCCCAGCGGTCCGCGCTCCCGTCGTCGGCGGTGACGGCGTCGGTCGTGCTCATGCGTGTCTCGATCGTAGCCATGCTGTCTAATAATATTTACTATGAGTTTTGATTACTGTGGGAAATCAAAAAGCGCCGACATCGCGGATCGGGACGCCGGTCGTCCGTCGTCGAGGGCGGCGAAACTGGCCGCGTCGTTCCCCCACCCGAAGCCTCTTATCCGCGAGACGCTTTAATAAACACAATGAGCGACACGGTCGACGACGTCGATATGCCCTACGACGAGGGGTCGGCGTCGAAACAGGAGAAGATCGACTCCCTACAGGAGCGGCTCGACGTCCTCGAGTCCCAGAACGAGGAGATGCGCGACAAGCTCCTCGACGCCAACGCGGAGAACAACAAGTACCAGCAGAAGCTCGAGCGGCTCACCCACGAGAACAAGAAGCTGAAGCAGTCTCCGCTGTTCGTGGCGACGGTCCAAGAGATCACGCCCGACGGGGCCGTGATCAAACAGCACGGCAACAACCAGGAGGCGCTCACCGAGATCACCGACGAGCTGCGCGAGGAGCTCGACCCCGACGACCGCGTCGCGGTCAACAACTCCCTGTCCGTGGTCAAGAAGCTGGAGAAGGAGACCGACGTCCGCGCCCGCGTGATGCAGGTCGAGCACTCGCCCGACGTCACCTACGCCGACATCGGCGGCCTCGAAGACCAGATGCAGGAGGTCCGCGAGACCGTCGAGATGCCGCTCGAACACCCCGACATGTTCGAGGACGTCGGCATCACGCCCCCGAGCGGCGTGCTCCTGTACGGCCCGCCGGGCACCGGGAAGACGATGCTCGCGAAGGCCGTCGCCAACGAGACGGACGCGACGTTCATCAAGATGGCCGGCTCCGAGCTGGTCCACAAGTTCATCGGCGAGGGCGCGAAGCTCGTCCGGGACCTGTTCGAGGTCGCCCGGGAGAACCAGCCCGCCGTCCTGTTCATCGACGAGATCGACGCCATCGCCTCGAAGCGGACGGACTCGAAGACTTCGGGCGACGCCGAGGTCCAGCGGACGATGATGCAGCTGCTCTCCGAGATGGACGGGTTCGACGAACGCGGCGAGGTCCGGATCATCGCCGCGACCAACCGCTTCGATATGCTTGACCCCGCCATCCTCCGCCCCGGTCGGTTCGACCGCCTCATCGAGGTCCCCAAGCCGGAGACCGAGGGCCGCGAGATCATCTTCCAGATCCACACCCGCAACATGAACCTCGCGGACGGCGTCGACTTCGCCGAGCTGGCCGAGCTGACCCCGGAGGCCTCCGGGGCCGACATCAAGGCCATCTGTACGGAGGCCGGGATGTTCGCCATCCGCGACGACCGCACCGAGGTCACGCTCGACGACTTCATGGAGGCGCACGACAAGCTCAGGCAGGACGACGAGACGAACGCCGACGACTCGCTGGCGTTCGCCTGATCGGCCCTCGCTTCTCTCTTCGGCGCTCGTTCCCGCCGTCTTCGCGTCGACGCCCGGCTCGCACAGCGCCGCGAGACGCCGCGCTATAACGCGGTGACGGCGAGGTACGGCACCACGAAGAACAGCAGGAACACGAGCCCGGTCGCGAGCGCGTACCCGGCACCCACGCCGACGAGCGTCACCCACCCGTCGTCGACCGCGTCTACGGCGTCCATGGCCGATCCACCGCGGCTCGGGACTTAAATCCGCCCGCTCGGGGTCGCGGGGACGACGAGACGCCGGTCGATCTCGGGCGCGTGCCGGTCACACGTCGCCCGCCATCGCTCGGAACAGCCCGTCGGCGAGGGCGTCGCGGTCGACGCTCTCGAGCTCGTCTTCCCCCGTGGGATCGACGTCCGGCTCGATCGTCCCGCCGCCCATCCGGGAGTGTCCGCCGCCGTTCCCGTTGTCGACGTCGTCTAACACCGCCGCGATCGCGTTGCCCATGTGGACCCGGTCGTCGCGCGACCGCCCCGAGAGGTGGACGGTCTCGTCGCGCTCGCCGATCACCACGACGGCGCTGACCCCCTCCAGCTGGATCAACTCGTCGGCGGCCTGCGGGATCGCGTCCACGTTGTTCACGCCGCCGACGTCGGCGACCGCGAACGACCCCTCGATTCGCCGCCCCGCGATCGCCCGCGCCTTCACCTCCAGCACCTCCGCGTCGACCGCGGGGTTGGCGATGCGGTCGAGCCGGTCCTGGTCGACGCCGGGGTAGAGGTAGGCGGCCGCCGCGAAGTCGGGCTCGCTGGCCCCCACCGTGAGGTGTTTCGTGTCTGCGAGGATTCCGTACAGCAGCCCGGTCGCCGTGTCCGTCGACAGCGTCAGGCTGCTCGCCGTCTCGCTCGCGTGCTTGTCCGGCGGCACGGGGACCGCGTCGTTGTCCCGGAAGTACTCGGCGACGACCGACGCGGTCGCGCCGTAGTCGGTCCGCACGTCGGTGAACGACTCGCCGGCGCCGTCCCCCGGGTGGTGGTCGACGACCGCCGTCGGCAACACGCCGTCGGCCCCGGCGAACCCCCGCGGCTCGTTGTGGTCGACGAGGACGACCGACTCGGCCGCGAGGTCGCTCACGTGCTCGATCGGCTCGAGTTCGAGGTCGAGGACGGTCCGGAACGCCCGGTTCTCCTGGTGGCGGATCTGCCCCGGATACTGGACGGTGGCGTCGACGTCCGCCTGGCTGGCGAGGGAGGCGACGCCGACCGCGGCCGACATCGCGTCGGGATCCGGATTCGGGTGCATCAGCACCGTTATCTCGTCTTCTCCGGCCAAGAGCCGGCGGAACCGGACGCCGGGGGTCATCCGCGACCGGAGCACGATGAGGCCGGCGCCGACGGCGACGAGGACGGCGAGCGCCACGGCGACGGCGATCTCGGGATTCTCCCGAGCCATGGTCTCCGCCTGCGAGAGCCGGTCGCCGGCCGCGATCATCGCTCGCATGCCTTGTGGCGAATCGCTCCCGACACATGAAGGTTCGTTAGCGTTCCGACGCTCTGGAACCGACGGAACGGGTCGCGACTCCGCGACTCCACGGCTGCGCGGTCGCGCCCCCGTCGACGCACGCTTCCATTCCCGTGCGCGGGCCGACGCGCGCTACTCCGCCCGCGACCGGAACGCGCGAACGGCGTCGCGGTAGCCCGACCGGAACGTCGGGTGGGCGAACTCGTAGCCGAGGTCGCGGAGCAGCGCGTTCGAACACCGCTTGCTCGTCCGGATCCGCCGCTCCGCGGCCGCGGTGAGGTCGCCGGCCGCGATCCGCTCGTCCTTCGACAGCTTCTCCGGGCGCGGGACTCCGCAAGCGTCCGCGAGCCAGTCGGCGAACGCGTGCTTGTCGACCGGCTCGTCGTCCACGACGAGGACGGCGCGGTCGCGCGCGCGGTCCGTCTCCAGCAGGTGTCGGACCGCCCCCGCGGCGTCGTCGCGGTGGACCATGTTGAGGTAGCCGGCGGTGACCGGCCCCTCGACGTACCGCTCCAGCCGGTACCGGTCGGGCCCGTACAGCCCCGCGAACCGGACGACGGTCCCGTCGATCCCGGCCTCGGCCGCGCGCTCCGTCGCGATCCGCTCGGCCTCTGCGAGGACGCGGGTCTTCTCCGTGGTCGGCTCCACCGGCGTCTCCTCGTCGACCCACCCGCCGTCGTGGTCGCCGTACACGCCCGTCGAGGAGGTGTACACCAGCCGCTCCGGCGGCGACGCCCGCGAGCCGTACTCGTCGACGACGTTCGCCAGCCCGTCGACGTACACCTCCCGCGCCGCGTCGGCGCCGCGCCCGCCCGAACTGGCCGCGAAGACGACCGCGTCGGCGTCCGGCAGGTCGGAGAGCGACGCCGGGTCGGTCGCGTCGGCGCGGACGGCCTCGACGTCTGGCCCGACCGCGTCGACCGCGTCGAGCCCGGCGTCGGACCGGCGAACGCCGGTCACCGCGTGGCCGCGGTCGTCGAGCTGTCCCGCGAGCGCCAAGCCGACGTACCCGCAGCCGACGACGACGACCCTCATGGCTTCCGGCGCTCGATGACCGCGAGGATCTCCGCGAGCTGGCCGAGGGTCAGCGTCGTCCGTCCCTCCAGCGCCTGTTGCACCTCCTGCCCGGTGAGGTCGGCGTCGATCCGCGCGGCGATCGCGTCGACGTCGAGGACCGCGGTCGCCATCCCCATCAACAGGTGATCGCGCACCTCGGCGACGATCGCGTCGGCGTCGCGGTCCGGCTCCGCGGCCGCGAGGACGGCCGCCCCGTCCGCCAGCGAGAGCGCCGCGACGTCTCCGTCACGGACGGCGTCAGCGTCCGCCTCGGTCAGTCCAACGCCACCGACGAGTCGGTCGCGATCGACGCTCGCCGCCGCCTCCGACACCAACGCCGCGAAGGCGGCGAGCAGGTCGGCCGCCGCCGGCTCGTCGGCGTCGACGTCGGGTCCGACTTCGCGACCGTCGACGACTTCGTGGAACATACCTCCACTCCGTCTCCGCGTCTCAAAACGCCTGCGGTCGGGCGCGTTTCGGCCGTTCAGCTCTCCCGGTCGCCCGATCGCTGCCCGCTCGCACACTCGTTCTCCCCCTCCGGCGACGGGCTCAGCGCCCCCGGACACGGCCACCCGGCGGAGGTCTCGTCGCGGGTCCCGTCGACGTCGCCGACTCCCGGCGGCCCGGCGGGCACCGCGACGACGACGACCGTCCGCGTCTCGAACGCGACCGGCTCCGTCGCCCCGAGCGCGACCGACTCGCCGTTCACCTCGACGGTGACCTCGCCGCGCTCCCGAACGTACTCGAACGGGCGACCGGGCGTACCGACGTTCGCCCGGAGCGCGAACCGCGGGTACTCGCCGCGAACCTCGACGCTCCACGCGTTGACCGTCGCCACCCAGTACCCGGGCACCGGTGCGACCGGGATCCCCGCCCCGACGCTCCGAACTGGCTTCGGGACCCGCTCGTCCGGCACCGACGCGACCGCCCGCCGCGCGCGGTCCTCGATCGCCGATTCGACTTTCTTCCGACGAATCGCGCGGGACGCGGCCGTCGTCTCGTCGACGAACCGCGCCGGCACCCGGACCGCGTCTCGGCCCGCCTCCGCCCGCGTCTCGACGCGGAGGTGCGCCGCGAGCCCGAGCCGCTCGGCCGCCGACAGCCCGGCGACCCGCGCCGCCTCGCTCGCGACCCGCTCCGGGTACTCCCCCTCGCCGACCGCGACGGCCCGCGCGCCGAGCGAGCCGTACTCGGCCGCGGCGCGCTCTAGCACCGCGTCCCGCTGCTCGCGCGAGAGCGCGGTCCGCTCCGCGAGCCGGGCCGCCAGCGCGTCGTCGAGGCGCCCCAGCGAGGCGTCGACTCGTCCGGCGAGCGCGTTCCTGTCGGCGCGGAGGTCGTCGTTCGCCGCCGCGGCGAGCGCGTCGTCCGCCGCGAGGAGCGACCGGCCGGCGACGCCGAGTCGGACCGTGCCGTCGGTGCCCAGGATCCGGTCTGCGATCCCGCCGGAGACGTCGCCGTACGGGACCGTGGCGTAGTTCACGTTTCGCGTCGCGAGCGGCCGAATCGTCGTGCCGTCGACGCCGTCGAGGCGCTCGCCGTCGACCGAGGTCCGCGGGAGGTACCCGGGCGACCCCTCCGGCGCGAACGTGACCGCACCGCCCGGCCCGTCGCCGCCGACGGCGTAGGTCCCCGGATCGCGGGCCGCCTCGCGGCTGGCGATCACCTCGCCGACCGGTGGTCCCCCGAACGCGTCGTTCACGCGCCCGAGCACGCCGTCGGTCGCCGCCTCCCTGTCCGCGGCCGCCGATTCCAGTTCCGCGACGACCGCGTCCAGATACGCGACGCGGGCGGCGACTCGCCCCCGGTCGACCGCGCCGTCGTACCGCGACGGAGCGCCCCGGAGGGCGTCGCGGCGGTCGCGAACGGTCGCGGCGAGGTCGCGGTACGGCGTCGACTCGCCGACCGCGGTCTCGGCCATCGACGCTTCGGTCTCCAGCTCTCGGACGCGCTCCGACAGCGACGCGACGTCCGCCGCGACCCGGTCGAGCGCGGCGTCCGAACGATCGCCGTAGAGCACCGTCGACCGGGTCACCTCGCCCCGTTCGACCGCGGCGCGCGCCAGTCGGTCGACGTCCCCGTCCGTCTCGACGTCTAGCGCGTCCCTCGCGGCCGCCGGCACGTCGGCCAGGTCCGTCCCGGACCCGTCGCGACCCGCCGCGGCACCGAACGTCGTGGTCGGCCTGTCCGGCGCGTCGTCGCGCGGCGCGTACGTTCCGACGACCGACACGCGGACGCGGTACCGGTCCGTCGCGGCGTCCCTCGTCACGGTGCGGTCGACGCTCACGTTCCGGACAGACCCGTTCGGTCCGCGCTCGACGACCCGCCGCTCCCACGTCGCGGTCGCGGCGCGCTCGACGACGACCTCGCGGGTCGCGCCGCCGAACGACACCGACTCGCCCGGCGACACCGTCTCGCCGTCGGTCCCGGTCCGGAGGTCGTTCCCGTCGACCGCGCGGACCCGCTCCGTCCGCGACGTGTCGACGCGCCGCCAGGGCTCGCCGAGTCCCGACCGCGGACGGTCCGGCGTCGCGGGACCGCCGTCGACGATCCGCGTCGCCTCCGTCTCCACACTTGCCTCGACGCGGTGACTCCCACGCACGATCGCTTCGAGGTCGTCGTGGACGCGCGTCGCGGCGCGGTCGGCCGCGTGACCGATCTCGACCGACGCGGTCTCGCTCGTCGAGTCTGCGGCCGGATCGAAGGCCGCGTCCTCGCTCGTCGCCGCGTCCCGGGTCGACGTCGCGTTCGCCTCCGTACCGTCCCGCGTCGGCGTCGGCGCTCCGAGGACGGCGTCCGTCCACGACGGTTCGTGAACGCCGGTCGGCGAAAGCAGGTCGGTCACGCCGGTCTCGGCGGTCGCGCGCGCCACGCCGCCGCGGGCGTCGGGGTCGCTCGTCCCGAACACGTCCCGCTGGACGCGGACGATCCCCGCGTTCGTCGACAGCTCGACGTGGCGGTTCGCGACGACGTTCTCGACGGGGGCACCGGCGTACTGCCCGTACCCCCGAGCCCACGCCATCGCGTAGAGGCTGGCGGTGACCTGCCGCCCGAGCCCGGGCCCCTCGACGGGCCCGCGGTCGAGCCGCCGCTCGAACCGCTCGGTCCGCTCGTGGGCGGCCAGCGTCGGGACGGCGACCGTGACCGTCCGGGGACGCGTCCGATTCACGACCGTCCGGCCGCCCCGAGTCGCGGTCGTCGCGACCGCCTCGAAGGTGACCCGCGTCGCCGTCCCGTTGGCGACCGGCTCGACGCGGACCCGTTCCCGGGCCGCGACCAGGTCGTCCGCCGACTCGACCGCCGGGAGCGAGACGGTCGCCTCGACGGCCCCCACGTCGCTCTCGACGGCGTCCAGCGCCTCGCTTCCGGCGATCGCGAGTCGAATCCGGAACGCGTCGCGGAACGCGGACCCTTCGCGGACTGCTTCGGCTCCGGGCCCCGTTCCATCCGGCGGCCGGGTCACCGGCTCCGCCGCCGCGTCGTGGGCGGCCTCCCGAGCCGCGCTCCTGAGGGCGGCGGTGGCGTCGGCCTCGACGCGCTCGACGGCGCGTTCGACGCGGCGGTCCTCGCCGACGAGCCCCTGCTCGGCGAGCCCCGCGGCGTACGCCGAACTCGTCACGAGCAGCAGCACGCCGACGAGCGCGAAGGGAACTCGCGCCCGCTCGTCGACGGTGAACGTCCGCGTTCGGCCCGCCTCGGTCCCCCGATCGCGACCTCGGGCGCCCACGCTCACCACCTCCGAACGACGATCCGGACCACCCCTGCGGAGGACCGGTGCCCGTCGCTCGGCCCGTCGAACCGATCCGGGATCGGTTGCCGGACCACGGCAACGGCGACGTCGGCGCTCCGGGGCGGTTCGGGACCGACGGCGACGGCGCCTCGGGGATCGGCCGCCGCCTCGTCTCGCACCGCCATCGCGTCCGCAGACCCCCGTACACCTTCGTCGTCGGCGAAACCGTTGCCGTCGCTCGGACGGGTCGGCTCGTCGACCGCCACCGTCGCGTCGACCCGCGTCCGCGGACCGAGTCCGTCGCGGACGACTCCGACGGCGCGGCGATCGAACGCCGTCGCCGCGTCGCGGGCGACGACCAGCGCGAGCAGCTCCGCGCGGGTCGCGTGAACGCGGCGCGTCTCGTTCGGCGCGTCCGCGTCGGGATACGCCACCGTCGCGGTCTCGGTGACGAGTCTGTCCGCGACGTCGGTGGCCGTGGGACCGCCGTGGCCGCCGGGGTCGCTCGCTCCGAGCGCGACGACGCTGGCGGAGACGCAGAGCAACAGCACGGTCACGTCGAGGACGGTACTCGTCATCGCCACACCACCGCGCGGAGCGTTCCGCGGACGTTCCGTCCCGGCGCGACCCGGACGGTCACCCGCCGTTCGACGACTACGACCGCCTCCGGCGACCGGACTCCCGGCGGTCCCGGGGCGTCCGCCCCCGACGCGGCCAGCCACCGTTCGCCGTCCGCCTCCAGTTCGACCGCGGTCGCGGTCCCCGGCGCCTCGACCCGCCGCATGCGGGCCGGATCGGCGACGCCGCCGACGGTGATCGCCTCCTCGGCCCGGTCGAGCGCCGCCGCCGCGGTCGACCGGTCGTCGCCGGACGCCGCGTCCGCGAACGCGCCGGCGTACAGCCCCAGCGCGAGCCCCACGACGACCACGGCGACGAGCGCGGCGACCGGTTCGACGGCCGCGCGCTCGTCGGCCGAGAACGTCGGACGCAAGAGGCTCGATACCGCCGGTTCGCTCCGTCCTGTGGAGTTCCGTGGCACGGACGGTCACCCGACCAGCGTGACGCGGACGTCCCCGTAGTGGACCCGTCGGACGGTGATCCGATCCGGTGCGGGCGCCCAGTCCCCGTCCGTCGCCCTCGCACGCTCGGCGGCCGCCGCGAACGACGCCGGGTCGTCGAACGCGGCGTCGGGCGGGACGCCGTCGAGGACGCGACGAAGCCGCGCGTCCGTCGTCGCGTTCGACTCCGCCGGCAGCACCGGCGTTACGCGCGGTGCGTCCAGCCGTGCCCGCGCGCTTCCCCGCTCGTCGCCGAGCGAGACGGAGCCGTCAGTGAGCCGGATCCGCTCCGCCGCGATCCCGTGTTCGGCTGTCGCCGGGTACTCGCCGCCGGCGATCGAGTCGACGGTGCGGGCGACGCCGTCCGCGTCCGGCGCCGGTGCGGCCGGGAACGCCGCGGCCACGCCGACGGCCGCGACGCTCACGACGGCCAGGCCGATCCACGCGTACGTGGCGTCAAGGTGCGTCTCGAACATGGCGCGGCTGGCCGCGGCCTAGTATAAAAACGATTGGCGCCGAAGCGCGGCGGGGCTCGTCGCCCCCGCTACCTCTCACCGGGCTCAAAACAGGAGCCCGGCACCGGCGAACGCGACGAGGAACGTCGCGGTGGCCGTCGGCAGCGCGATGCCGATCCGATACGCCACGAGCGTCCGGTCGAACCCGCGCTCTAACCCGGTCGCCAGGCCCGTGAGGAGCGCCGCGAGCAGCAACACGTACGTCCCGACGATCCGTCCGAGCGCCGGAACCGACAGGGACGCCGCTCCGACACTCGCCTCGGCCGCGCCGCCGCTACCGGCGGCACCGCTCCCGGTAGCCGTCATCCCGCTGCCCGCGCCCACTCCGCCGCCGAGCGCGTCTGCGCCCGCGGCCGCTCCGGCGCCGAGGCCGCCGACGTCGACGGCGTCGATCCCCGTCGCGAGCGCGACGGTCGCGCCGCCGACGAGTGGCGCGAACACCGCGGCGGTGTTCGAGAGCGTCCCCGTCACGGTCGCCAGCTGGCGGCGCGCGTCGCGCTCCAAGTCGCGGAGCGCCTCCAGCTGGTCTGCGAGTTCCAACAGCACGTCGCCGGCCGGCCGGCCCTCCCGTGCGGCGACGGCGAGCAACGCGATCGCGCCGCGGAGCCGTGGCGACGGGACGGCTGCCGCCGGGCCGCCGAGTCCGAGAAACGCCTCCCGGACGCCGACGCGGAGCGTGTCGCTGCGTCGCCCGGCGCGCTCGAACACTTCGCCGGTCGCGCCGTCCAACCGCTCGCCGGCGTTCGCGAGCGCGGTCTCGACCGCGACCCCCTCCGCCACGTCGCCGCCGATCACGGTCATCGCGTCCGGCAGTCCCCGCTCGACGTCGCGGACGTCCGACAGCACCGCTCGGCGCGGCCGCGCGAAGACGAACAGCGCGCCGCCGACGCCCACGCCGACTCCCGCGACGGGCCACGCCCACGACGCGACGAGCCGCGCCGCGGCGACGGCGGCTCCCGCTCCGAGGAGACAGCCGACGAGCAGCGCCCAGCCGCGTCGCTCCGGCACGTCGGGGTGATCGCCGCCGATCCGCGGCGGCGGAAACGCGACCGGACGACGAGAGAGCAGCCACGCGGCGGCGGCGACGAGCCCCCCCGGGAGCGCGATCAGGTACAGCCCGGCGACGAGTCCCGGACCGATCGCGACGCCGGCAGCGGCGCCGGCCGGGAGCAGTGCGACGAGCGCCAGCGGCAGCAACACGCCGAACGCGTACAGCGCGGAGACCGGCCCTCGCACCGCGCCGACGAACGACGCGAGCCGGTCGGTCGTCCCCGAGAGCGTCGCGTCGAGCGCCCTGTCGAGACACCGTCCCCGGCGCTCCGGCGGTGCGGTCGCCGCCGTTCGGACGAGCGCCGCGGCGCGGTCGATCGCCGGGAACCAGGGCCGCCACTCGCGGGCGAACGCTCGGAGCCCGCTCGTCGGGCCGTCCGCGCTCCCCCGCTCGTGGCGGGAGAGCGCCGCGGCCAGCGGACCGTCTCCCGTCCGGCCGGCGAACCGGACGGCGCGCTCGGTCGAGGGGTCGAG
>NZ_CAKZRO010000108.1 GCF_937146585.1 uncultured Halorubrum sp.
TCTCGACTGGATCGGGAACGTCGCTGTGGAGCCGACTGCGGACGCACCGCGGAGCCTCGCGTCTCGCGGAGTCGCTCGCCGCGAGAAGGTCCGGGTGCGAGAATCGAACCCGCGTCTCAGCCTCCACAAGGCTGAAGGATAGTCCACTACCCTAACCCGGACACGCGTCGTCAACTACCTCGCTTCGATAAATAACGGTTACGACTCCCGGACGGGCGTGGCATCGAGTGGCGTCCGAGGCGGACCGCCCCGCCCGCGCGAGTCGCCCCCGAGGAGCCGGTCACCGCGTCGCTTTTGAGGGCTGCGGGCGTACGAACTGCCAACAGTGGCCTTTACCGACAAGATCTACGTGAAGAACCACCGGCAGCTCGCCTCCCAGCTGGAGGCGAACATCCCGAAGGGGGCGTTCGCCGGCGCGACCCTCGACCTGCTGTTCACCGGCGACGGCCTCTCGAAGCTCGACGAGACGACCCGCGACCGGGTCCTCGACTTCGCCGAGGACTTCCTCGACTGCGACTGCGACGCGAACCCCTACTGCGGCTGTCCGGAGGAGAAGTTCATGCGCTACGTCCTCGAACTGCGCGCCGAGGGGCTCGGCCCGCAGGCCATCGTCGACGTGATGACCGACGACTACATGGTGTACGCGTACACCGGCGACGTGCTCTCCTTCCTCGACGACTCCGTGCGAAAGCTGGAGGCCGTCGAGACCCTCGCCGACGTCGACGGGAACGAGGAGATGTCCGAGCGGGCGCGAAAGGCGAAGCGGGAGCTGTCCGGCTGAGCGTCCGCGCTCGTCCCGCGACGGGCGAGCGATTCGACCGGCCGTCGCCGTCCGACGACCCGCGGGTCCGCTTCCCGATGGCGGGGAGCGGCCGAACGGTCTAAGTGCGCGCACGCCCGAATTCGGCCAATGAGTCTTCGGCCCGCGTGGCTAACGTTCAGGCGATACGCGGCGGCGACGACGGGGATGACGCTCGTCCTCTTCTCGCTCGGCGTCTACACTGCGGCGACCGGCTCGGGACTGGCGTGTCAGGCCCAGTGGCCGCTGTGTTCCGACCAGCTGATCCCGGCGCTCACGATCAACCCCGACTTCATCGAGTGGTTCCACCGGGCGTGGGCGATGGTCACCGGCTTCCTCATCATCGGGGTCGCCGGGTGGAGCTGGCTCGGCTCCGGCTTCGACCGCCGGACTCGACTGGCGGCGACGCTGGCGGTCGCGATCCTCCCGGTTCAGATCACGGTCGGCGCGATCACCGTCACCCTCAGCGGACTCGTCCCCGGCGGGTACGCGGTGTCGACCCACGCCGCGCACCTGACCGTGGCGCTGACGATCTTCACGCTGCTGGCGCTCGCGACCATCTGGGGCGGCGGGCGCGGGAACGCGCGGCTGCTCCGCGCGGCCGCGGGCGTCGCGCTCGCCGGGGTCGCCGCCAGCGTGCTCTTCTCGCGAGCGGTCCCGTTCCTCACCTACGCGCCGCCCGCGCAGGCCGCCTTCTACATCGCCGGCCTCGCCGGGCACCTCGGGCTCGTCGCGACGGTCGCCTACGCGACGGAGGCGGTCCGGTCGGGTTACGACGGGCTCGGCGCGGGCACCGCGAACACCGTCCGCGCGCTCGCGATCGGGTCGATGGGCGCGCTCGTCGGCACGCTGCTGCTCGGCCGCGACCTCGTGTTGTACACCGCGACGTGGCAGCAGATCAACCTCGTCGCGCTGGGCGTCGCGGTCGCGCTCGCGGCGGGCGCGGCGTGGACGCTCCGCGGGGCCGACGAGGTGCGCGACGGCTCCGTGCCGATCGGCGGCGACTGATCGGTCGATCGCCGAGCGCGTCGCGGCCGCGGTCGAATCGGCGTCTCTCCTGAACGACCCTGTCAGACCCCCGCAGTTCGGCAAATATTGCTACTCCGCGGCCGAAACGTTGAAACCGTGATCAACCGACGGACGGTGTATGGACGAAAACCGTGCTGTGAACCGGCGACAGTACCTGACCGCGGTCGGTGCGAGCGGACTGGCGGCCACCGCCGGCTGTATCGGCGGCGGCGGCGGGGGCGGCGAGACGATCACCATCGGCTCCGATATCCCGTACGCGCCCTTCGAGTACCGCAACGAGGCGGGCGACCTCATCGGGTTCGACGTCGAGATCGCCGAGGCCGTCTTCGCCGAGCAGCTCGACATGGACTACGAGTTCCAGGAGACCTCCTTCGACGGGATCATCGCGTCGCTGAACAACGCGAACTTCCGCGTCATCATGAGCGCGATGACGATCAACGAGTCGCGCGCCGAGCGGGTCGACTTCTCGGACCCGTACTTCACCGCGTACCAGACCGTCCTCCTCTTGGAGGGCAGCGACATCGGCTCCCGCGAGGACCTCCAGGGCACGTCCGTCGGCGTCCAGCGCGGGACGACCGGCGAGGCCGCCGCCGAGGACCTCCAGGAGGACTTCGGCGGCGACCTCCAGATCGAGAGCTACGACCAGATCAACGGCGCGTTCGACGCGCTGCTCAACAATCAGGTGGACGCGGTCATCAACGACAACACCGTGAGCGCCTCGTTCGCCGCGGAGAACGAGGAGGTCGTCTTCCTCGAGGGCGACGGGGTCGCGGCCGACCGCGACGACGCGCCGCCGTACCTCACGCTGACGATCGAGGAGTACGGGATCGCGTTCCGGCAGGACGACGACGACTTCCGAGAGGAGGTCAACGGGGCCCTCGCGACGATCCGCGAGAACGGGACGTACGAGGAGATCTACAACGAGTACTTCGACGGCTGAGTCTCCGGACCTCGCCGTCTCTACCTGACATCACATGGCAACACAGACAGAATCGGAGTCGAGCGGCGGCGGCGTACTGATGCGCGACCGGCTGGTGAAGCGGGTCGGCGAGGTGGCCGCCGGGGGGTTCGTGCTGGCCATCGGGGGGTTGCTGGCCTGGATCCTCTCGACGCAGGTCGACTACAGCCTGCTCGCCTCGCCGCTCATCGCGCGGCGGTTCGCGGAGGCGTTCTTCCTCGTCATCCAGATCGTCGTGATCTCGAGTCTCCTCTCCGTGTCGCTCGGCGTCCTCGTGGGGCTCGGCCGGATCTCGACGTCGAACGTCACCGGACGGATCGCGAAGGGGTACGTCGAGTTCTTCCGCGGCACGCCCCTGCTGTTCCAGCTGTTCGTCATCTACTTCGGCGTGCCGCGGCTCTGGGCCACCGGCGAGTTCCCCTTCACGGACTGGGCGATCCCGGCCGCGATCATCGGGCTCACGCTGAACCACGGCGCGTACGTCGGCGAGGCGATCCGCGGCGGGATCGACGCCGTCCCGAACGGCCAGATGGAGGCGGCCCGGTCGCTCGGGATGTCCCGCGTGATGGCGCTGCGGCAGGTCGTCCTCCCGCAGGCGTGGCGCAACGCGCTCGCGGCCATCGGCAACGACCAGATCATCCTCGTGAAGGACACCTCGCTGCTGACCGTCATCGCCGTCCCGGAGATCATGAGCGTGTTCCGAAACATCAACAGCAACCAACTGGACCCGTGGACCCCGCTCGTGTGGGTGTGCGTGCTCTACCTCGCGATCACGATGTCGATGAGCCAGCTCGTCAACGGACTGGAGCGCCGGTCGGACTGGGGGTCCGACAGCCGGATGTTCGGTCGGCTGTCGGGGCTCGGTTCCGGCGACGACGACGGAGGTGAGGAGGCGTGACCGGTCCGCTCGTCGAGTTCGACGGCGTCGACAAGTCGTTCGGCGACACGCAGGTGCTGTACGACGTCGACGTCGACGTCGACGAGGGCGAGGTCGTCGTCGTCATCGGACCGTCCGGGTCCGGAAAGTCGACGCTGCTCCGGTGTGCGAACCGGTTAGAGGAGATCCAGGGCGGCGACATCCGGCTCGACGGCCAGTCGGTGATCGAGACGGACGTCAACGAGATCCGACAGCAGATCGGGATGGTGTTCCAGTCGTTCAACCTCTTCCCGCACAAGACCGCGCTGGAGAACGTCGCGCTCGCCCCGGAAAAGGTGAAAGGCGAGCCGGAGGAGGAGGCGAAGCGGGCCGCATCCGACCTTCTCGACCGAGTCGGGCTCGCCGATCAGGCCGAGTCGTACCCGGGCGCGCTCTCGGGCGGCCAGCAGCAGCGCGTCGCCATCGCCCGCGCGCTCGCGATGGAGCCGCGGGTGATGCTGTTCGACGAGGTGACGAGCGCCCTGGACCCCGAGCTCGTCGGCGAGGTGCTCGACGTGATCGAGGGGCTCGCGGCCGACGGGATGACGATGGTCCTCGTCACCCACGAGATGGGGTTCGCCCGCGAGGTCGGCGACAGGATCGTCCTGATGGCCGACGGCCGGGTCGTCGAGCGGACCGAGACGCGGTCCTTCTTCGACGGGCCGTCGACGGAGCGCGGCCAGCAGTTCCTCTCGCGACTCCTGTAGGTCGGGCCGCCCTCAGAGCTCGGTCACGACCTCGACGCCCCGCACGTCGTACTCGTCCATGGCGGCGAGCCGGTCGGACACCTCCGACAGCGACAGCTCGCGGGCGACCAGCCCGCCGGGGTCGATCCCCGTCGCCTCGATCAGCGCGAACAGGTCCGGGTAGCTCGTCGGGGGCATCCCGCGCGACCCGAGGAACGAGATCTCCCACCGGGTCATCCAGTCGGTCGGGAGCGACACCTCGCCGCGCTCGGCGTCCGTCGTGAGTCCCACCTGGACGTGCGTGCCCCGGGGGCGAAGCGACCGGACGGAGTTGCGGCAGGTCTCCGCGATCCCGAGGGCGTCGAGCGAGACGTCCGCGCCCCCGTCGGTCAGGTCGCGGACGCGCTCGGGGACGGCTCCGGCTGTCCCGCCCTCTTCGGCCGTCGCGTCCGCGTCGGCCGCGGTCGGGTTCACGGTCTCGTCGGCGCCGAGGTCGCTCGCGAGCGAGAGGGCGTCGTCGTCGACGTCGACGGCGATGACGCGCGCGCCGAGCGCCGCGGCGATCTGGATCGCGGAGAGGCCGACGCCCCCGCACCCGTGGACGACGACGGCGTCGCCGCCGCCGACGGTCGTCCGCTCGGCGAGCGCGTGGTACGCCGTCATGTACCGACAGCCGAGCGCCGCGGCCGCGGTCGCCCCCAGCCACTCGGGGCGCTCGACGAGGTTGTAGTCGGCCGCCGGGACCGCCACGCGCTCCGCGAAGGCCCCCGGGGCGGCGGCCTCGAACCCCAGCGCGCGCCCGTCCTCGCAGACGTTTCCGGCCCCGCGGCGGCAGTGCGGACAGGTGCCGTCGCCGAGCGAGAAGGGGACGACCACGCGGTCGCCCGGACGGAACCGGTCGACCTCGTCGCCGACGGCGACGACCTCGCCGGCCGGTTCGTGGCCGAGCACCTGACCGCGCGGGACGCGGTCGTCCGCCCACTCCCCGTGGCCGGACCAGGCGTGCCAGTCGCTGCGGCAGACGCCGCAGGCGTCGACGCGGACGACGGCACCGTCGGACGCGGGTTCGGGGTCGGGAAGCTCGCGGACCGCGAGCGGCTCGCCGTAGTCTCGCAGGATCGCTGCGCGCATGCGTCGATCCACCGGGGGAGCCGACAAAGGTCTCCCGGGAATCCCGGCCGCGGTCGGATTATTTCGCACGTTTTCGACTTGATCTCAGCGCATGACAAGTGATAGGCGAGTAAGGTTTATGATGGCAGAGTCGACTCGTTGACACGTGTCGCGACCGATGCAACGGCGCCCCGGGATCGCGTATCGACGGCCCGGGGCCGACCCCGCCCGGTTCGTGATCGAGGCGTCCGGGGAGCCGCGGCTGGACGCGCCGGAGCGCTCCGACGGCGGCTGGCTGGGCTGCGTGGCCGAGGAGGACCGGGAGCGGCTGCGAGAGGCGCTGCGGGACGGCGGCCCGGTCGACGTCGTGTACCGGATCGCCGCCGACGGGGAGCCGCAGTGGGTCCACGAGCGCGGGCGGCGGACGGAGAGCGGCGACGTGGTGGGGTACCTCTTCCTCGCCGACGAGCGCGTCGAGCGGCGGCGGCGGCTGGAGCGACAGCGGGAACGGCTCGAGGAGTTCGCGAGCGTCGTGAGCCACGACCTCCGGAACCCGCTCTCCGTGGCGGTCGGCAACGTCGAACTGGCCGACGAACTCGGCAACGAGGCGTCGTCCGAGCGGCTGGACCGCGCGCTCGACGCGCTCGGCCGCATGGACGACCTCATCAGCGACCTCCTGACGCTGGCCCGCGAGGGGAAGACGGTCCAGACCGCCGAGCCGACCGACCTGCGGTCGGTCGTCGAGCGCGCGTGGGGGACCGTCGGCGAGCAGTCCGACGCCGCGCTCGTCGTCGAGGGGTCCCTCGGGACGGCCACGTGCGACCCGGACAGGCTCCGGCAGGCGCTCGAGAACCTCTTCCGGAACGCGATCGAACACGGGACCCCCGACGAGACCGACCGCGCCGGCGGCGACGGGGCCGACGCCGACGACCGCGTCGCGCCCGGGACGTTCGCCCCGCGAGAGGGGTCGCAGGCCGACGGGGCCTCCGCCGACCCCGACGAGGTCGCGGTCCGTATCCGGGTCGGCCGGACGGGCGAGGGGTTCTACGTCGCGGACGACGGCCCGGGGATCCCCCCCGACCAGCGAGAGGACGTCTTCGAGCCGGGGCACACGACCGTGCCCGACGGGACGGGCTTCGGGCTCGCCATCGTCGAGCGGATCGCGGAGGCGCACGGCTGGACCGTCTCGGTGACGGAGAGCCGCGAGGGCGGCGCGCGGTTCGAGTTCTCCTGCGTGGAGTCGATCGAGGCCGCGGGGGCAGGCGACGGCGGCTCGGGGCCGAGCTCGCCCCGCCTCAGCGGCGGCGGGAACCGGTGACCGACGCCCGCGGTCGACTCACATGAAGTCCGTGAGCCCGGCCTGATCGTCGTCTTCCTCGTCGTCGGCCGGCTCGTCGGCGACCGCGCCGTCCGCCGACGCGGGCTGCTCGGTTTCGGTCGCGGTTCCGCCGGCGTCGTCGCCCGGCGACTCGTCGGCCGCGGCCGGGTCGACCTCGTCGTCTCCGCGGTCCGCCTGTCCGAGCGCGAACGCGCCGTCGGCGTGCTCCTCGATCAGCTCCTCGCGGCGGGCCTGCGCGTCCTCGACGATCGATTCCACCTTGTTCGTCGACTCGCCGGAGCCGGTGACGAAGGCGACGCCCTCCTCGTCGAGGTCGTAGGCGGCCGCCATCGCGACGGTCAGCTCGCGCGGTTTACAGTGGTGCGTGACCGCCTGGAGGAACGGTAACACCTCTCGTCTGGCGGTCGCGACGCTACACCCGCTCGCGGCCGCGATCTTCCCGACGACCTCGTCCGCGGTCGCGTCCGACGACGACCAGAACTGCGGGCGGCCGTACCGGGTCCACCCGCCCTTCTCGCCGTCGCGGGCGGCCGCGACCCCGGCGGCGGCGTTGTCGGTCGCGTACCGCCAGTAGGAGTAGTTCTGCGTGGCGCGGACGCGGCCGAGCCACACGTCGGCGTTCGCGAGGAAGTCGTACGCCCGGACCGCCTCCGCCGGCTCGTACACGTCGAGGAGGTTGTTCTCGATCCACGCCGTCAGGTCGTCGGGCGTCTCGTCGACGGCGTACGCCGACCGGAGCGCCTCCTCGGCGGACTCCTCTTTCAGCACGGCGTCGAGGAACGGGAAGAGTCCGAGCGCCTTGTCGCGGTCGCCGGTGACGACGTCTTCCACCGTGATCGAGTCGCGCCCCTGCGTCGCGGCCTGGAGGTCGTTGATCGCGCCCCGCAGGTCGCCGCGGTTCCCCTCCGCGATCCGCTGGAGGGCGTCGGACTCGAACTCGATCCCCTCCTTGCGGCAGACGTCGCGGAGGACGGGGACGATGGAGCGCGCGGAGACGTCGCGGAACTCGATCTCCTGGGTCGCGTTCCGGAGCCCGCGCGACATGTCGTAGTAGTCGTTGGCGATGAGCACGATGGGCTGGCCGGACTCCTTGACCAGCTTCGTGATCGCCGAGGCACCGCCGCGGTCGTAGTTGCCGTGGATGTTGTCGGCCTCGTCGAGGACGACGAGCTGCCGCGAGGCGGTGTCGCCGCCCGCCGCGCCGCCGCCGGCCGCGCTCCCGCCCAGCGTGGCGTTGCGCGCCGCCCGCCCGGCGAACCGCTCGATGACGTCGGCGGTGCGCTGGTCGGAGGCGTTCAGCTCCACCGTCTCCCACCCCATGTCGTTCGCGAGCGCGTGCGCCGCGCTCGTCTTCCCGACGCCGGGGCTGCCGTGGAGGACGACGGCCTCGCGATGGTCGTCCCACGAGCGGGCCCACTCCGCGAACGCGTCCCGGGCCTTGTCGTTGCCGCGCACCTCCGAGAGCGTGCTCGGGCGGTACTTCTCCGTCCAGTCGGCCATTACCGGAGCAAGGAGCGAGCCGCGTTTAGTGGTTGCGGAGCGGTGCCCGAGGGAACCGGCGGCCGCGGGCTCCCCGTGCGATTCTCGCCCCTGGTATTCGTGCCAGTAAGTACATAAGGGCGGTCCGCAAGGTTCCGGCCAACCAGCAGCCGACCCGAGCGGAGCCGCGGGACGCCCGGGGGTGAGACCGGGCGCTCCGCCTCCAGTCCGTCGGTGACCCGCTGGGTTCACCCTATGAAATCACGCACCCACTCCGACGCGGACGACCGCGCGGTGAGTCCCGTCATCGGCGTCATCCTGATGGTCGCGATCACCGTCATCCTCGCCGCCGTCATCGGGACGTTCGTGCTCGGCCTCGGCGATCAGCTGGGGCCCACCGCGCCGCAGGCGACGTTCACGGTCGACGGTAACGACTCGTCGGTGGTCAACGTCACGAAAACAGGCGGGGAGCCGCTCGATACGAGCGATCTGACGCTCTCGATCGACGGCACGCGGGCGAGCAGTAGCATCAATGATGGCGACTGGCAGACGGGAGAACGGAAGTCGCTGAACTACAGCAGCATCAGCCCCACCCCGAGCGGCGAGGCCACCGTCCGGATCGTCCACGACCCGAGCGGGAACTCCATCTTCGAGACCGCGTGGGACTTCAGCTGATCGCGTAGCCGGCCCTGCGTCGCTCTCGGCTTCGATTTTTCCGGCGCGTCGTGAGAACAGATGTCGTCCGGTAGCGGGTCGTCCGCGGTCGGACACCGCCGACCGAACCGCGCTCGGGAAGCGAGCCCTTCCGCGGGGACCGGCTACGACTCCCCGTCGGAGGGCGGCCGCTCCGAGAGCCGATCGAACCGGTCCTGCGCCGCCTCCGCGCGGCGCTCCGTCCGTTCGGGCTCGTACGTGGCGGAGTCGAGACGTCCGCCGCTGACCGTCACCGAGAGGATCGCGTCCGCGTGCCGTCCGTCCGACGGGAGCCGCGCGGCGTCCACCACCGCGTTCCCCACCTCCTCGCCGTCGCGTTCGAAGAACGCGGTCGCCAGGCCGTCCTCGACGCTGTCGACGATCGCGGTGTACTCGCCGTCGGGGAGGTCGACGTCGGTCACTCGTAGCTCACCTCCAAGACGCGTTCCCCGTCGGCGTCCGAGAGTGTCACCGTGTCGCCGGCGTTGTTCCAGATCGGCGACCCCGACCCCCAGTACAGGTCGGTGGCGGTGTCGGTCCCGCTCCCCGTCCGGAGCGTCACCGTCGCGCCCGCGTCGAGCGCGAAGCCCGACGGGAACTCGTAGCTCCGGCCCGCCTCGTCCGCGACGGTCCACCCGGACAGGTCGACCGGCTCGTCGCCCGCGTTCTCGAAGACGACGTACTCGCCGTTCAGGTTCTCGCCGTCGTCGCCCTCGGCGTCCGCGTTGACCGCCGCGACCTCGACGGCAGCGGCCGGGTCGGTGTCGTCGCTCTCGTCGGTGTCGTCGCTCCCGTCGGTGTCGCCGTCGGACTCGTCTCCGGAACCGTCGTCGACCGGATCGCCGCCGAGCCGGGCGCGTTCGACGGCGTCGTCGCCCGCGTCCAGTCCGATCGGCTCGCCGTCGCGGAGCGTCAGCGGGTCCGTGAGCGCGTCGCGCTGCGTCCGCACGGAGACGCCGTCGCCGTCGCTCACGAGGACGATCGACCCGTGCGTGGCGGTCCAGTAGGTCGGGATCGACCGGTCCGCGAACCGCTGGAGCACCTCCTCCGTCGGGTGCCCGTAGCGCGAGTCGTACGCGCTCGAGACGACGATGGCCTCCGGCGCGACCGCGTCGATGAACGAGCCGCTCGACGAGCTCGACGAGCCGTGGTGGCCGGCCTTCAGCACGGTCGACCGCAGCTCCGACCCGTACGCGTCGACCAGGTACGCCTCCTGATCGTCTTCGGCGTCGCCGGACAGGAGGAAGCTCGTCTCCCCGTGAGTGAGCTTGAGGACGATGCTGTTCTCGTTGCGGGCCTCGCCCTCGAGGTACGGGTCGGGCGGTCCGAGCACGTCGACGTCGACCGCGCCGAACCGGATCGCGTCGCCCTCGCGGGTCTCGTACAGCGTCACGTCGTGTTCCTCGACGGCGTCGAGGTACTCGGCGTAGGTCTGCGTGCTCGCGGCGATGCCGGAGTCGTAGACGGCGCCGACCCCCTCGGCCTCCGTCTGGAAGTGTTCGATGATCGCCGCGTTGCCGCCGATGTGGTCCGCGTCGTTGTGCGAGACGACGAGGTGGTCGATCCTGTCGATCCCGTGCTTCCGGAGGTACGCCAACACGTACTCGCCGTCGTCGTTGTAGTGGCCCGTGTCGACGAGCATCGTCTCGCCCTCCGGCCCGACGACGAGCGTGCTGACCGACTGCCCGACGTTGATGTAGTGGACCTCGACCGTCCCGTTCGCCGCCTCGACCGTCGCGTCGTCGCCCGCGTCCGGCCCCGTCGGCGCCTGCTCGCCGGGGACCGCGCCGGCGCAGCCCGCGAGAAAGACGATCCCCACGACGAGGAGGACGTGGAACGCACCGCCCGTTCGTTTCATGTTTCGTTAACATGCTACGAGGGCAAAGAGGTACGCATCCGTTAGCGATCCACACGTGAACGGTTCGAATACGGGCCGGGGGCTCCGTGAGGGACGGTAATCGGCGGAAAGCGGGCTCCCGGTTCCCGATGGCCGCCATCGGTCGCACCGGTTCTGCCGGAATCCGCCGTGTTTTCAGGCGCGACCCGCCAGCGTTCGAGCATGAGCGCGAACGCGACGTTCGACTTCGATCTGCTGGCGCGGTTGACGGACGCCCCCGGTCCGGCCGGGTACGAGGACCGCGTGCGCGACGTCGTGCGCGACGAGCTCCCGCCCGTCGACGCCGTGCGGACGGACGCGATGGGGAACGTCGTCGCGACCGTCCGCGGGAGCGCGGACCCCGACTACGAGGTGCTCGTCGCCGCGCACATGGACGAGATCGGGCTCATCGTGAGCGACGTCGACGACGACGGCTTCCTCTCCGTCGAGGCGCTCGGCGGCTGGAACCCGGACGCGCTCCGCGGGCACCCGGTCACCGTCCACACGCGGGAGGGGGACTACGACGGCGTGGTCGGTATCACCGCCGCGCACACGGCCGCCGACGAAGCGCCGGACGACTGGACGCTCGACGACGCGCACGTCTTCACCGGCCTCGACCCCGAAGAAGCGAATCGGCGGTTCGGCGTCGGCGACGTCGTGACGTTCGACAGCGACCTCCGGAAGCTCGGCGAGTGCGTCTCCGGTTCCTCGCTAGACGACCGGGCGGGGGTGTACGTCATGCTGAAGGCCGCGAGACGCGCGGACCCCGACGTGACCGTCCACTACGCCGCGACGGTCCAAGAGGAGGTCGGGCTGCGCGGCGCGACCGCCCTCGGGGTGGACGTCGACCCCGACCTCGTGGTCGCGCTCGACGGGACGCTGGAGCAGTCGTATCCCGGGGTCGACCCGTCGAACGCGATCTCGACGCTCGGCGACGGCGTCGGGATCAAGCGGAAGGACGCGACCGTCATCGCGACCCCGGGCGTCGCGGAGCGGTTCGAGTCCGTCGCCGAGAGCCGCGACGTCCCCTTCCAGCGCGAGGTGTCCTGGAAGATCGGGACCGACACCGGCGGGCTCCAGACCACCGGCGGCGCCCGGCCGGTCGGCGCGCTCTCGATCCCCGTCCGCTATCACCACTCCGCCGTCGAGACGGCGAACGTGAACGACGTCGAGGCCGCCGTCGACCTCCTCACCGCCTTCCTCGACACCGAGGACGGAACTCTGCGGTGAGTGTGGGGGCGACGTGTCGGCGAGCGGAACGGCTGGAGCGGCGTGCGACACGTGGGATTCGTCGAGGTCTCAGGGTACCGACGGGTCTGCGACCCGTGACCGAATGCGGAGGATACGTCCGTCAACCGCGATCGTCGGGGCTCTGGCAGGCGTTAGGGTTCGTCGTGTACCAGACGGACACGTCACCCGTGCGGGACTGCTCGATGTCTCCGACGTGGATGTTCAATCCGAGGCACGACGCGTCCACCGAATTGAAGTCGAACACCTCCCACTCCGAAGTCGGTTGCTCGTCGCGCCACGCGTAGAGCCGGCACCCCCCGACCTGGCTCGGGAACCCCTCGAAGGAGCCGCCGCCGGCCGCCGCCACGCCCGAGGAATCGTCCGCTTCCGGTTCGGCCGCCGAGACGTCCATCTCCGCCCAGTAAACCGGTTCCTCGTCGTCTAGTATCGCGACCGAGACGGCGTGGGGCCGAAAGTCGAGGTTCTCCACTTCGATCTCGCCGAGCGTGAGGTCGGGGGACGCGCCGCGGTCGAGGGCACTACACCCCGCGAGGCCGGCTGCGATCGCGCTTCCGCCCGTTTGGAGGGCCTTCCGGCGGGTCAGACGGACCATAGCGTCGAATGGATAAACACGGAGAAAAAGCTCGTGGCTGGCGAGGCAGGGCGAGGTGACCGGCGGCGCCTGAGGGTCCTGCGAGCCCCTCCCGCTGACGTTTCGTGTCTGTGCGCACGGCCGTGTCTACGCGACGAGTGGCCGATTCGTATACGTCCGCACGACCGACGACGGGTCGGTCATTTTCGGACGGCTCGCGGAAAATTTCGTATGGGACCGCTGAGAGTCGAACTCAGGTCATACGGACCCCATCCGCATAGGATACCACTACCCCACGGTCCCTGACTACACGCTGAAAAACGACGGTCCGGTAATTAAGGACTTCGCTTCACTTCTCGTCCGCCTCGCGCGGGACCACGAGGTCGCCGCCGTCGCGGACCGCGAGGCTCCCGATGGGGTCGCCCTCGTAGGCGGCCAACCCCTCGGCGCGGCCGAGGACGTACCCGTCGTCGGCAGCGCGAACTGTCGCGCGCTCTGCCCCCGCGGCGTCGACCACGTCGGCGAGGACGTCACCCTCTGCGAACGCGTCGCCGGCCGCGACGCGGTGGCGAACGAGTCCGGCGGCGTCGGTCGTCGGCCCGCGGAAGCGCCGCACGGGGAACTCGACGGGGGCCGAGTCGACGCCGACCCCGGGCTCGCCGACCGACTCGGGCACGGCGCCGTCGTCGAGGAGCCCCAGTTCGACCGCGACCCCGATCACGCCCGCGACGCCAGCGTCGAGGAGGCCGTCGTCGACGACGCTGTGCGCGCCCAGCTCCGCCGTGAACGCCGGGATGCCCGCCTCGTTGAGCACGGCCCCGGCCGTCGACCGCTGGAGGTTCTCTTCGACGTACTCGGCCGCGGGGTACTCCCTGACCACCGGCAGCCCGAACGCGTCGACGATCCGACCGAGCGCCTCGGAGAGGGCGGCCGCCTCGTCCTCGGTCCGGCGGTCGCCGTAGAGGACGCGGTCGCGGATCGCGAAGGGCTCGCTGCCGACGCCGGCGGTGTGACAGTCGATCAGCGCGTCCGCGGCGGCGTCGGCGCCGACCGTCTCGACGGCGAACTCGCTCGCGTCGTCCGGCCGCTCGCCAGTAATCGCGGCGTACAGTCGGGCGTCGATGCGCTCCTGAAGCTCCGGGGGACGGGCGGACTCCGCGTCGGCGTCGGGGAAGTGACGGTTCGGGTCCTCGTCGCCGTAGTACGTCTCCCTCGCGTTCCGACGCAGTCCGGCCGGGGAGACCACGGGGACGGCGACCACCGCGCCCGCGAGTCCTGCGAGGCAGTCGCCGAAGGCGGCGATCGCGTCCTGAACGACCGCGACCCCCGTCGCCTCGTCGCCGTGGACGCCGCCCGTGAGCCACAGCGTGGGTCCGTCGGCGGCGCCGTTCGCGACCGCGACCGGGAGCTGCTCCGCGCCGCCGGTCGGCAGGTCGGCGACCGTGAGCCTCCCGCGGTCGAGCGTTCCGGGCTCGGCGCTCGCGCTCCCGACAGCCACCGTTCCGCCTCCGTCCGCGTCCGGCTCGTCCATGTCCGCACCGGCGGACGGCTGGATTATAAAAGAACGCGCTCCAAGGCGACGACGGTCCCGCTCTCGGCGTCCGGGTCGCCGACGACGCGCCCGAGGCAGACCGCGGTGCCGTCCGGGGTGAAACACGCGGCGAGCGGCGGGTCCGGGTCGGCTTCGCCGTCAGTCGGCGCGTCACCGCGGAGTCCCGGCGGGAGTGCCGCGTCGTCGACGTCGATCACTCCGGGGGCGTACACCGGTGCGCCGGTCGCGACGTTTTCGGCGGCGGAGCGCGCGACCGTCACCGCGGGGAGGTGCGTCAGCGCGTCCTCCGCCGGGCGGACCACCTCGCGGAGCATCTCCTCGTCGCCGTCCTCGGCCCACGCGAGCGCGTCCACGAGGTCCTGAAGCGTGCGGAGGTCGCGGTCGTCGAACGGGTCGGTGGCGCTGCGCCGGAGGTGGCCCATGTGCCCTCCGATGCCCGCCGCGAGGCCGATATCGTGACACAGCTTCCGCACGTACGTCCCCGACTCGCAGCGGATCCGGAGGAGCGCCCGCCGGTCGGCGACCTCCAATAGATCCAGCTCGTGGATCGTCCGCGTGCGCAGCCGGCGGCTCACGGCGCTCTTCCGCGGCGGCTTCTGGTAGATCTCGCCCTCGAACTCCGCGACCACCTCGCGGAAGTCGGCGGGCGGCGGGCCGTGGAGCTCCAGCACCGCGACGTACTCCTTCGCGCCCTCGAGGAACACCTGCGCCATGCGCGTCGCGTCGCCGGTCAGCGTGGGGAGACAGCCGGTGACCTTCGGGTCCAGCGTGCCCGAGTGAGCGACGCCGCCGGTCGGCGGCCCCTCGGGGTCGAGCGCGTCGAGCGTCTCGTCTATCGCGTCGCGCACCCACGCCGACACCTGGTGCGAGGAGGGACCGGCGGGCTTGTCGAGGTTGACGACGCCGAACCGCAGCAGCTCCGGGACCGACCGCTCGCCGGGCGGGGCCCTGAGCGGGTCGGCGTCGGTGTCGGAAGCGTCTGTCATGCGGGAGCGGGGTCAGAAGTCGTACGAAACGCCCTCGACCGGGGACTTCCCCTCGTCGTCGGCGGGGTCGTACGCTTCGACGGTCGCGACGAGGACGTCGAGGAAGCGCTCGGGGCCCCAGCGGGCGGTGTTGTACGCGGCGTCGTAGATCGAGAGGTCCTCGATGTCGATGTCGTAGTACTCCCGGTACCGCTTGCGCTCGGACGCCTCGCGGCGCTCCGTCTCCGTCCGCGCGCGGTCGACGCCCTTCGCTTCGCGCTCGGCGATCCGCTCGGCGCGGACCGACAGCGGGGCGTCGAACCAGAACCGGAAGTCGGCGTGTTCGGCCGCGAGCCAGCCGGAGAGCCGCGATTCGAGGACCACGTCGTCGCGCTCGACGGCGATCTCGCGGAGCCGACGGTCGAGGTCGCGGTCGATCTGCGGATCCTCCTCGGCGAACTCGTTGAACTCGACCGGCGTCATGTCGCGTTCGGCCGCCATCTCGCGGAAGATATCGCCGCCGGAGACGTGCCCGAGACCGAGCGCGTCCGCCAGCTGTACGGCGTTGGTGCTCTTCCCGCTCCCCGGCGGGCCGGAGACGGTGATCAACATATCACCAATCCGCGGGTGTCGTTCAAAACGGTTGTCGTTCCGCGCCGCGACGCCGCGGTCGTCGACCCGGCGTCGACGCACCGCCGAACGAGGTCACCGTTCGGAGTCCGCGGTCGCGGCCGTCATCGACCAGACCGCGACGAGGCCGAGCAGGAGCGCGGGGACGAGCGGGAGCGCCAGGTACGTCGCGAAGAAGGGGAGCCCGAACCAGCCCGCGACGTACGGGTACGCGTAGATGATCCCCGGGATGACGAGGACGCAGGTGAAGAGGACGGCCGTCAGCGCCCACCCCTTGCGGCCGAAGCCGTCGGCCGCCGGTTCGTCGGTGGGCGCCGCCGGTCCCCGGGAGCCGTCGCCGTCGCTCGCGTCGGCGTCCTCGGTTCCGGGGGCGTGGACGTACCCGCCGTCGGGGGTGCCGTCGGCGGTCGCGTCCGCGTCGGCGTCGGTCTCAGAGCTCACTGTCCGGTTTAACCACCACTTTGCCAAAGCCCTCACGGTTCTCTATCATCTCGTGTGCGCGCGCCGCCTCGCTCATCGGGAGCACCTCTCGGACGCGGGGCTCGAAGGTGCCGTCCCACACCAGCTCCAAGACGTCGTCGACCTCGCCGGGCGTCGCCATCGTCGAACCGAGCACCGACAGCTGGTTCCAGAAGATGCGGTTGAGCCCGGCGCCCGGGTTCGGGCCGGTGGTCGCGCCGCAGGTGACGAGTCGGCCGCCCTTCGCCATCGACTTCAGCGAGTTCGGGTAGGTGGCCTCGCCGACGTGGTCGACGACGACGTCGACGCCGCGCTTGCCGGTCAGCGCGGCGATCTCGTCCGCGAAGTCGTTCGCCTCGTAGTCGATCGCGTGGTCCGCGCCGCAGTCCTCGGCGTGCGAGAGCTTCGCCTCGGTGGAGGCGGTCGCGAACACCTCGCAGCCGGCGTGGTCGGCGATCTGGACCGCCGCGTGGCCGACGCCGCCGGACGCCCCGAGGACGAGCACCTTCTCGCCCGCCTCGATGTCGGCGCGCGTCTGGAGCATCCGCCACGCGGTCTGGAAGACGAGCGACGCGGAGCCGGCGACCTCCCAGTCGACGCCGTCGGGGACGGGGACGAGGTTCGCCGCCGGGACCGCCGCCTTCTCGGCGTGGACGCCGCGGACGTGCTCGCCGATGATGTGGAAGGAGACGCACAGCGACTCCTCGCCGTTGCGACAGAACTCGCACTCGCCACAGGAGACGCCCGCGCTGACGGCGACGTGGTCGCCCGGCTCGAAGCGCGTCACGCCCTCGCCGACGGCCTCGACGACGCCCGCCGCGTCGCTGCCGGGGATGTGCGGCATCTCAACGTCGATGCCGGGCATCCCGCGCCGGGTCCAGACGTCGAGGTGGTTCAACGCGCCGGCCTTGACGTCGACGAGCACCTCGCCGCGGCCGGGGTCGGGGTCGGGGAACTCGCCGTACTCGATCACGTCGCGGTCGCCGTGGTCGGCGAACTGAACGGCCTTCATGTCCGGACCCTTCCCCGGGACCCACTAAACAGTACGCCTCACGGAAACGAGCGTCGCGCCGGTGGAACGGGCAACGACCAGCGGGAGCCGACGGCGGCTGGCGGGCGCTGACGGCCGCCAGCGAGGGCTGCTAGCGCCCGGAGGGGAGCGGCCCGCGGCGACCGTGCGAACCGCCCACAGCGACCCGACCGTTCCGTGATGTTTAAGTACTGAAGGGCGGAGTTTACGAACGCACGAACTGTAGGGGCGTCGGGCCCCGAGTCCGAGAGGGCGATGATACAACGCGGGTTGCGGTAGCCAAGCCTGGCCCAAGGCGCAGGGTTGCTAACTCTGTGGCGTCACTGCCTCCGGGGTTCGAATCCCCGCCGCAACGCTCGAACGGACGAGTACCGCCGGATTCGCGCCGGTAGGACTCACCACAACCAACACATGAGCACGGAAGAATCACAGGACGACTCGCCGGAGGAGGAGGAAGACCTCCAGTACTTCGTTCGGATCGGGGGGGCGGACCTCGACGGGACGAAGACGGTCGAGCGAAGCCTGTCCGAACTCGACGGCATCGGCACGCGCACGGCGCGGCTGGTCGCCGAGAAGGCCGACGTGGACAGAAACGCCACGTTCGGGCTCCTCGACGAGGAGGACATCGACGCGGTGGTCGACATCGCCGAGAACCTCGAAGACCACGTCCCGTCGTGGATGACGAACCGACAGAACGACTTCTTCACCGGAGAGACGACGCACCTCGTCGGCACCGACGTCAACGAGAAGCGCCGTCACGACATCAACCGGATGAAGGTCATCGAATCGTACAAGGGCGTGCGCCACAAGCGCGGGCAGAAGGTCCGCGGCCAGCGCACCAAGTCCACGGGTCGCTCGGAGGGGACCATCGGGGTCAACGTCGAGGAGATCCGCGAGGAGATGGCGGACGAAGAGGGCGGTGACGACGAATGAGCACCGGAAAGAACACCAAGGGCTACGAGACGCCGAACCACCCGTACCAGGGCGAGCGCATCGCCGAGGAGTCCGACCTCCTCTCGCGGTACGGTCTGAAGAACAAAGAGGAGTTCTGGCGCGCCCAGTCCGAGCTGCGCAACATGCGTCGGGAGGCCCGACGGCTGCTCGGCGAGGCGCAGGGTGACGTCGACGCCGCCCAGGACGCCGGCGCGGAGTTCGTTACGCGGCTCCGCCGGATCGGCATTCTCGGCGACAACGACGACATCTCGACGGTCCTGTCGCTCGACGTGACCGACCTGCTGGAGCGTCGCCTCCAGACGGTCGTCTACCGACAGGGCTTCGCCTCCTCGACCCAGCAGGCCCGCCAGTTCATCGTCCACGGCCACATCACCGTCAACGGCGCCCGCGTCACGCGCCCGTCGGTGAAGGTGGACGTCGACGACGAGGGCGCCATCGCCTTCGACGAGACGAGCCCGCTCGCGGACGATCTCCACCCCGAGCGCGCGGAGTCACAGGAGTAACCAACCATGAGTGAATCCGAGGACGGAAAGTGGGGCATCGCCCACGTGTACGCGTCGTTCAACAACACGCTCATCA
>NZ_CAKZRO010000109.1 GCF_937146585.1 uncultured Halorubrum sp.
GTCCGTCTCCTCCCGAAGTTCGGAATAGAGCGCGTCACGAACCTCTCGCTTGTTGGTCTTACACTCAGTGTAGGAGGTGTCGGACCAACAGTAGTCGGCGGTTCGGTTCGCGCAGTACAGGTATTGCTCGGCGGTTCGGTGGAGTGCGTCGCGTTGCTCGTCGGAAACGGCGAGTTTCACGACGGCGGTTCGACGCACGCCCATAGTTTCAGAGAGTACCCGACGGTACTTATATGATCGGGAGTCGGTCGGTCGGGGTGTGGTGGTTGTGTCGTCCCATGTCGGTTTCCTCCCCGACCTACTCGCTCACTCCGTTCGCTCCTTGAGGTCGGGGGCTCCACCTCGAAAATGCTGAGTTCTGGTGTCGATTTACTCCCCGTCCTCACCCTCCTCATTGCTCTCACCTTCCGCCCGCAACGTCTCGTCCGCGAACTCCCGAATCCGCTTTCTGTCCTCGGCGCTCACGTCGACCGCCTGCGCGCTCTCGATCTGTCCGTTCACGACGGCGTTCTGCTGTGGTCCCCACACCTCCGGCGGCTGTGCTTTGATGTACTCGGCTCACTGGATCAGCCGCTCGTAGAGGGGCGGTCCGTCCAGACTATCATCGGCATCGGACGAATTCTCCTCAGGTGTTTGTGAGTCGGTCATTACGTTCGAATCGGCGCTCAGTCGTCGCCCGGGCGATACGCGCCCGATCGATGCTCGATGTCGTAGATCACCACGACCTCTCGGTCGCGTTCAGCATCGGCGCCGAGGCGAAAGTCACCGATACGGATCTTCCCGTGCGGAACGCCGGAGAGGGGTTCGATATACTCTGGTGGGTCCCGCCACTCGTCGGTCACGATGTCGTCAAGCTTCGAGACGATCCGCTGCTGTATCGGCATATCGAGCCCCTCGAACGCTCGCGCGGCAGGAGGTCGAAACTCCCACGTCCAGTCTTGACATCCTCCCACGGCTGAAGCCGTGGGATTCCTCCGGTGGGGATGTTGGCTATGCCGTCCCCACAGAGGCAAGTTTCCCGTCGCCGGTACTCTGGTTTGTGCGCTCCTCGTTGGGACTGGCCCTCTCGGGAGAGTGTGATAGCTCCGACCAGGTGTGGTCGTCCCACGTGAGGCGCACGGGCCGTGCCATCGACCTAACGGGTTCGCTAGCCTGCTCGTCAAGGAACGTGCGAGACGCACACAGGTCGGCGTGGGCTTCATGACCGCACGGACACCGGAACACGTCGCCGTCCCGGTCGGTGTCATCCTGCTCGCCACACACCGGGCACGTTCGCGTTGTGTCGGCTTCTGACCGTACCTCGACCGTGATACCGTATTCTTTGGCGGTGTACGACAGCCGCTCGATGAACGCCCGGAACGCCCAGAATTGGTGCGTCTTTGCGTTCACCTCGGCACACCAATGCGTCGAAAGAACGTCCGTGAGGTCGCCCACGTATACCGTGGTGACCCCTTCGGCATAGAGCCGTTCCATCAGGTGTCGAACCAGCGCGTCTTGTGCGTGGTCGCGCCGTCGCGTCCGTGTGCGATACAGCCGCCGTATCCGCTGACTGTTGTATTGTCCCTCGCGGAGTTTAGACTGTAACCGGGCGATCTCCTCGGTTGTCTCACGGAAGCGGGCGAACAGGTCACGCCCCTCGTAGAGATACTGCTGGCCGGTCGTGGTCGTACAGGCGACGAGATTGTTTGCGCCCACGTCCAGCGCGGCTTCGTGCGAAGCCAGTGGTGAATCCTGTTGGGAATCAGGCACGGTAACAGGCTGAAAGGCCCTGAACGTGTCGTCCGTCTCGTCGTACTGTATCTCCAAGCGACCTTGTTCGCCGTCCCACTTCGGGTTGCCAGCAACTTCGAGGCGCAGGCGGTCGTGATAGCCAAGTCCGTACTCGTCTTTCAGAGCGTGGCCGACGGGGATCTCGACTCGTGATCGCTCGCCGGCTTCCAGCGTGTATTGGTCGTTGCGGATGAACGTGCGGAGTTCTCTGCCGTCGTCCTCGTTGCCCCAGTAGCCCGGCGGAGCGGTATTCTCGCCGTTTTCGCGGGCGGCGAAGAACGACTGCCACGCGGATGTGTTCTTCCGAATGATCTGCTGTGCGGTGGCAGAGCTGAGCACATCGACGTACTGCTTCCGGTAGTCGGCGGTGTCCCACACGCTGTCGCCGTCGAAGAACTGCTGGCGGCGCTCGTAGTTCAACTCGTTCCACAGGCTCGCAGAGGCGTCCAACAGGTCCCGCAGTAGCCGCTTGTCGTCGTTGGAGAGCGGGCGTACCGCGAACGTGTTGGTTCGCCTCACGACACCAATTAATATAGTCTTGCGGTCCTAAAGTCTTGTCACTGATGCGTCCAAACGTGGATATTCCGTGGTCGCTCCACGGACAGGTGAAAGAGTGGGCCGAGGAAACCGACCGGACCCTCACCGAAGCATACATCGAGTTAGTCAATACAGGACTCGATAAGGTGGAATATCCAGAAGAGTCGTAGCGGGTGGTTTCCTACGGAATGTTGTCGCTCAGACCCACCCCTGAAGGGGTGGGCTTCCGCTCGCTACGTGTCATCGATCAGCTCGACGACCTCGTCGCGAGAGACGGCCTCGCTCTCACCCTTTCGCATCGCGTACTCCTCGGCGGCGATGCTCGCCAGCATGTCGCGCGACGCGCCCGGATGCTCCGTCGCGTCCCGGATCGCGTGCCGGAGGAACTCGCTCCGAGACGTGTAGCCCTCTTCCTTCCAGGCCGCATCGATCTCCGCCAGCTGGCGCTCGGTGACGCGGACGTTGATCGTCGTCGTCTCGGGGTCGTCGACGTCGGGGTCGTTCGTACCCGTTTCAGACATACGTGTGTGTTACGTCAGCGGTTATATAAAATATCGGCCCCGAACCGATCCGGCGCGGGTCAGAACAGCCCGGGGACGAGGACGTAGCTCAGGAGCATCCCGAACAGCCCGGCGAACAGCGCGAACAGGGCCATCGGGACGATCGCCTTGCGGAGCAGGTCGCCCTCGCGGCCGGTGATGCCGACGACGCCGCAGATGGCGGCGACGTTCAACACGGAGACCATGTTGCCGAGGCCGCCGCCGACGTTCTGGAGGCTGACGACGATCGTCCGGGAGAGCTCGACCGTCTCGGCGGCGTTGTACTGGAGCACGCTGAAGAGGATGTTCGAGGAGGTGTTGCTCCCGGTCATGAAGGAGCCGATGGCGCCGATCCACGGCGAGATCAGCGGGAGCAGGCCGCCCGCGCCGATCGCGAGCGCCCGGCTGAGCGCCTCCATCATCCCGAGGAGATCCGCGGTGTTCGTCTGCGACTGGATCATCACCTGCGTCATCGACACCGCGATGATAAGCGTGAGCGCGGCGGGCGCGACCTGCTCGACCGAGCGCCGCCACGCCGCCCCCATCTCGCCGAGGTCCATCTTGTGGATGAGCCCCGTGAGGACGGCGATCGGGATGAACGGCATCGTCCCCGGGAGGTAGAGGTACTGGAGCGTGTAGCCGAGCTCCGTGCCGAGGATCGAGTCGATGCTGACGGAGAAGCTCTGGATCCACGCGAGCACCTCGGTCCCGGCGAGGGTAAGGTCCGGCCACCGCGTGACGAGTAGGGCGACCGCGACGAGCAGGTACGGCGTCCACGCCAGCAGCACCGACATCTCCTTTTTCGGCTGGTCCCGGGAGATCTCGTCGAGCTCGAGCCCGCCGAGCCAGGTGTCGCTCCAGCGCGAATCGCTCGGGAAGTCCCACTCGCGGTCGGGGACGAGGATATTGTTGTTCGCGAGCAGGAGCCCGACACCGAGGACGACGAACCCGGCCGCGATGTCGGGGAGCGCGGGGCCGACGACCCACGCGATCGCCAGCTGCGTCCCGCCGGTGACGGCACCGAGCAGGAGCGCGAACGGGGCGATCGGAAGCGTGTCGCGGACGGCGCCGCCGACGCTCCGGCCGCCGTCGGCGTCGCCGAACCAGTACGTCAGGAAGAACACGCCGAGCAGGCCCCAAAACACGTAGGTCACCCCCGTGACGACGCCGGACCACGCGGAGACCATCGAGAGGAACTCGGCGACGCTCACCGAGCCAGACAGCGCCGGTTCGATGACGGCGCCGGTCCCGCCGATGACCGGCGTCCCGGCCGCGCCGAACGGCGGGTTCGGCGCGTTGAAAAAGAGGCCGAACACCGCGGCGGCC
>NZ_CAKZRO010000110.1 GCF_937146585.1 uncultured Halorubrum sp.
CGACATCGAGGGCGTCGACGCCTCGCGGACGACGTGTAACAACATCCACGAGATCTACCGCAACCTCGGGGTCGAGGCGGCCCGCGAGACGATCATCGACGAGACGAAGAACACGCTCGAAGAGCAGGGGCTCGACGACGTGAACGTCCGCCACCTCATGCTCGTCGCCGACATCATGACGAACAACGGCGAGATCGAGTCGATCGGCCGGCACGGCATCTCCGGCAACAAGGACTCGGTGCTCGCCCGCGCGGCGTTCGAGGTCACGGTCAACCACCTGCTCGACGCGGCGATCCACGGCGAGTACGACGACCTCGACGGCGTCATCGAGAACGTCATCGCCGGCAAACCGATCTCGATGGGGACCGGCGACGTCGACCTCCGGATGGGGTCGCGCGTCGTGAGCGACGACTGATGCGCGTCGAGCTCTCCGACGAGGCGCGGCGCTACATCGGCCGGTTCGACGAGCTGACCGGCGTCGCGCCGACCGACTGCCTCGTGGAGGGCGACCGACTCGTGTTCGTGGTGCCCGCCGGCGAGATGGCGAGCGCGATCGGCCAGGGCGGCGAGACCGTCGCGGAGGCCGAGCGGCGGCTCGGGAAGTCGATCGAGCTGGTCGAAGACGCCGACACCGCCGAGGCGTTCGTCGCGAGCACGCTCGCGCCGGCGGCCGTCAACGCCGTCACCATCTCGGAGCAGAACGACCGCGTGGCGTACGTCGAGGTCCCGGAGGCGGACCGCGGCGTCGCCATCGGCGCGGAGGGCGCGAACATCGAGACCGCCCGCCGGCTCGCGGCGCGCCACTACGACGTCGACGACGTCCAGCTGACCTGAGCCGGAACCCACGCCCTTTTGCCGACGCGACCGTTCCTCGTCACATGAACCGGAGGCGCTTCCTCAGCGGAGTCGGAGCCGGGGCCGCGGTCGGCGTGACCGGCTGCCTCGGCGGCGGGGACGGCGGCGCGGACCGGCCGTTCCCCGACGCCGACTGGCGGACCGAGGACGGGCTCGACGTGGCCCTCCTCGCGGATCGACACGCCGAGGCGCTCGTCGACGCCGGGGGTGCCACGCTGTTCTCGACGGCGGCGACGAGCCACGACGGCGACGCGGAGCCGACCCCGTGGTTGCCCTCACAGGAGTACGAGGCCGCGTACGACCTCGAGCACGGACGACAGTACGTGCGACAGGAGCTGACGGAGGCGGAGGGCGCCGACGTCTCGGAACTGTACGTCACCGTCGACCTGGCGCTCATCCGCCGACGGAGCGGCGACGAGACGCGGTACGCCCGTCGCGCGGTCGAGCGGTCCGACGGCGACTTCGCGGAGGCGATGCGCGCCGAGGTCGTGACCGGGATCCGCGTCGAGGGGCAGACCGCGGAGGGCGAGACGGAGTACGAGGGGCTGAACCTCTGGAACCCCACGAGCGACGGGGCGGGCGAGGTGCGCGGCGAGCGGACGGCGCGGTTCGCCGCCGACGCCTTCGCCGGCGACCGGACGGTCCCCGAGACCGTCGACACGGCGTCGGCGACGGTCCACGTGTACGAGTCCGGCGTCGTCCCGCGACTCGAACAGTCGTGGGCGGGCGAACACGACGGCCAGTCGGCGAGCGTCGACGTCGACATCGACTACCGCGACCTCGGCGCGACGGTGCCGGAGCCGGACTGGGTCGAGACGGCGCGCGAGGAGACGAGCGCTTGACCGTCGCCGGGCGAAACGACGGCCGCTCGCGCCGGCTCACCGGCTCAGCGGGAGCGAACGGCCGTCGTTTCCGATCCGCGGCCGGTTCGCGAAACCCCCTCAGATCCGTCGAGAGGTAGCGCTCGGAGGATCTGAGGCCGTTTCGCCGCGGAGAAAGACGACGCTTAAGTAGCTCCGTTCGGAAGTAAGCGTACGATGGCGAACGGCAAGTACGCGGCCCGTAAGCTCAAAAAGGACCGGCAGAAGCGCCGCTGGTCCGACTCCGAGTACGCTCGGCGCGAGCGCGGGCTCAAGACGAAGTCCGACCCCCTGGAGGGTGCCCCGCAGGCGCGCGGCATCGTCCTCGAAAAGGTCGGTATCGAGGCAAAGCAGCCGAACTCCGCGATCCGAAAGTGCGTTCGGGTTCAGCTCATCAAGAACGGGAAGCAGGTCACCGCGTTCTGTCCCGGTGACGGCGCGATCTCCTTCATCGACGAGCACGACGAGGTCACCATCGCCGGGATCGGCGGTGCGAAGGGCCGCGCGATGGGCGACCTCTCCGGCGTCAACTACAAGGTCGAGAAGGTCAACGGCGTGTCGATGATCGAACTGGTTCGCGGCAACGCGGAGAAGCCGGTCAGATGAGCGGCGAGGAGACCGAGGCGCCGTCCGAGGAGGACGTCGCCGCCGACGAGCCGGACCCGGACGCGCCCGCGTCGAGCGAGGCCGCCAACGAGAACGCCAAGCTGTTCGGCGTCTGGGACGTCACCGAGATCGCCTACGAGGACCCCTCGACGAAGCGCTACATGACCGTGACCCCCATCGCGCACACGATGGGCCGGCACGCGTCCAAGCAGTTCAAGAAGTCGGAGATCTCCCTGGTCGAGCGGCTGATCAACCGCCTGATGCAGACCGAGGAGAACACGGGCAAGAAGCAGCAGGCGACGCGGATCGTCCGCGACGCCTTCGACATCGTCCACGAGCGGACCGAGGAGAACCCGGCCCAGATCCTCGTGAGCGCCGTCGAGAACGCCGCGCCCCGCGAGGAGACCGTCCGCCTGAAGTACGGCGGCATCTCCGTCCCGAAGGCGGTCGACGTCGCGCCCCAGCGCCGCGTCGACCAGGCGCTGCTGTTCATCTCTGACGCCGTCGCGAGCGCGACGTACAAGTCGTCGACCCCCGCCGCCGAGGCGCTCGCGAGCGAACTCACCTTCGCCGCCGACTACGACGTCGAGCGCTCCTACTCCATCTCGCAGAAGGAAGAGCGCGAACGCGTCGCCGCCGCGGCCCGCTGATCCGGGCTCGCAGGCAGCCGACGCGCTCTCCGTTGCGGCATTTTTCTCTCCGACCACCGACGGGTCCGTTTCGACCGCCCGTCGCGTCGGGCGCCGCTCGCCGGTGTCACCGGTCGCGGCGCGCGCGGTGCCGCCGCTCGCGAGAGTGAAATAGTGAAAAGCGGGATTGCGACCGCGCGCTCGCGGTTCAGTCGTCGGCCGGGGCCGCGCCCGAGCCGCCGTCCGCGTGCTGCTGTTTGACCCACGAGAGCTTGCCGCCGGCCGCGAGGATGTCGCGCTCGCGCTCGGAGGCGTCCAGGTCGGCGGTGAACTCCCACTCGCCGTTGACGCTGACGGTGAACTCCTCCTGGCCGGAGGAGACGCCCGCGGGCACGTCGTCGACGATCTCGAGGTCGTCGCCCTGGTCGATCTCCTCGTACGTTTCCTCGTCGATCGCCAGCGGGACGATCCCGAAGTTGAAGAGGTTCGCCTTGTGGATGCGGGCGAAGCTCTGCGCGAAGACCGCCTCGATGCCGAGGTACATCGGACAGAGCGCGGCGTGTTCACGGGAGGAGCCCTGGCCGTAGTTCTCGCCGGCCACGAGGACGCCACCGTCGGCGTCGAGCGCGCGCTCGGCGAACGTGTCGTCGACGCGCGAGAGCGTGAACTCGGAGAGCTTCTCGATGTTCGAGCGGAACTTCAGGATGTCCGCCGTCGCCGGGATGATGTGGTCGGTGGTGATGTTGTCCTCCATCTTGAGGAGGGCCTCGCCGCCGTCCACGTCGATCCCGTCTTTCAGCGGCACGTCGCCGATGTTCGGGCCCTTGACGAGCCCGTCGTCGATGGCCTCGTCGGGCGAGATGATGTCGGAGTCGTCCTCGCCCATCCCGGGGCCGTACTTCGTCCCCATCTCGAGGCCGGGGGCCTCGAGGTCGCCGAGGTCGTCCGCGAGGTCGCGCGGGTCGACGATCTCGCCGGTGATGGCCGCCGCGGTGGCGACCTCGGGCGAGCAGAGGAAGACGGAGTCGTCCTCGATGCCGGAGCGACCCTCGAAGTTGCGGTTGAAGGTGCGCAGCGAGACGGAGTCGGAGGCGGGCACGTGACCGATGCCGATACACGCGCCGCAGGTCGCCTCGGAGAAGTTGACGCCGGCCGCCATCATCTCCGCGGTCCAGCCCTCGCGGGCCAGCATCTCGGAGGCCTGCTTCGAGCCGGGCGCGACGATCATCTCGGTCCCCTTGGAGACCTCGCGGCCCTCCAGCATCTTCGCGCTGGGGAGGATGTCCTCGTACGCGCCGTTGGTACAGGAGCCGACGATGACCTGCTCGACGTCGGTGCCCTCGAACTCGCTGACGGGGGCGACGTTGTCGGGCATCGACGGGGCGGCCACGAGCGGCTCGAGCTCGGTCAGGTCGACCTCGATCGTCTCCGCGTACTCCGCGTCCTCGTCGGGCTGGAGGTCGACGTACTCGTGCTCGCGGTCCTGGCGCGCGAGCCAGTCCTTCGTCTTCTCGTCGGTCGCGAAGATCGAGGAGGTGGCGCCGAGCTCGGTGCCGAGGTTCGTGATCGTGGTGCGCTCGGGGATCGTGAGCTTCTCGGCGCCGGGGCCGGTGTACTCGAAGATCTTGCCGACGCCGCCCTTGACGGTCAGCTCGCCGAGGAGGTGGAGCGCGATGTCCTTCGCGGTCGCCCACTCGGGGAGCTCCCCTTCGAGGTGGACGTTGACGACCTCCGGCATCTCGACGTAGTAGGGGCCGCCGCCCATCGCGACGGCGATGTCGAGGCCGCCGGCGCCGATCGCGAGCTGGCCGAGCCCGCCGGGGGTCGGCGTGTGCGAGTCGGACCCGAGCAGCGTCTTGCCGGGCGCAGCGAAGTTCTCCTTGTGGACTTGATGGCAGATACCGTTGCCGGGCCGCGAGAAGTACGCGCCGTACGTGCCGGCCGCGGAGCGGAGGAAGCGGTGGTCGTCGGTGTTCTTGAAGTCGAACTGGTACGTCTGGTGGTCGCAGTACTGCGCGGCGAGCTCCGTCTGGACCTCGTCGAGGTCCAGCGCCTCGAACTGGAGCCACACCATCGTCCCCGTGGTGTCCTGCGTCAGCACCTGGTCGATCTCGATGCCGATCTCCTCGCCGGGCGTCAGCTCGCCCTCGACGAGATGGTCATCGAGGATCTTCTCTGTAATCGTTTGTCCCATATCATCCGCAGTTGGCTCTCCCGTGGATATAAAACCCGCGAGTTTCCAGAAGATCGACCGTGTTAGATCGTTCGATGCGGCAACGCTCGCGCGGATCTCGGCGTGATACCACGCACCGTGAAATACGTAGCCGTGCCGAGTGTTTTAGGTCATTAAACGCCTGAAGCGGCCGAAAAACGCCGCCTCAGCGGTCGCGGCGAGACCGGCCGCTTCCCGCGCGAGCGGCGCGCGGCGCGGCCGACACCGTTTAGGTTCGGCCGCGGTTCCGGACGGGCATGTTCGACTCGGGAGCCGCGGTCGCGGCGGCGCTCTCCGCCGCCGGGGCCGACCTCGACGACGCGCAGCGACAGCCGAACGGCGTCGACCTCACCGTCGACGCGGTGTTCGCACAGACCGAACCGGGCCGGCTCGGTCGCGACGGGAAGCGCGTCGGCGAGCGGCGGGAGCTGGAGCCGCGGGGCGACTGCTACCGACTCGAACGCGGGAGCTACGTCGTCCGGTACGGCGAGCCGGTGCGGATCCCGGAGGGGCGGATCGGCTTCGTCCTCCCGCGGTCGACGCTGCTCCGGAACGCCTGTACCCTCGACACCGCGGTGTGGGACGCGGGCTACGAGGGTGTCGGCGAAGGGCGGCTCGACGTCGGCCACCCGATCGAGATCGAACCGGGCGCGCGGATCGCGCAGCTGGTGCTCGCCGAGGCCGACCACGACGGGACGTACGAGGGCGCGTATCAGGAAGAGCACCTCTGAGCGGCGGCCGAGCGACGCGCCCTCGCGGTCCCCGCCGACGCGGTCGATCCCCATCACGTCATCGCCCGCGTGTTCGGCCAAGACGACCTCGCAGTTCGGCTCGGGGACGCCCGGCGAAGCCACGGCCCGCTCCGTCACCGCCGGCGCGAACGCCCGCTCGTGCTCGAAGGGGTACCCCTCGCGGATCTCGGCCTCCAAGAGGAGCAGCGGCCCCTCGACGCCCTGTCCGATCCTCCTCGCGGACGGCCCGTGTTCCGCGACCGTCACGGCGACGCGGTCGGCGCCCGTCGTCATCTCCTCGGTGTCCCGCTCGGTCGGTAGCGGCTTCGGCTCACCCGCTCCCGGAGCGCGGACGCGACGCTCGTCGGTCGTCTCGCTGCGCCGTCGCCAGTACCGCGATTCGGCGGGCTGGTGGCTCAGCGTTCAAAGGAACGAACGGCACGCCCGTGCCGGGAAAAGGTGGCACGGGCGTGTCGTTCTGTAGGTCCCCGCTGACGCTTCGGCCCTCCAAGCGAAGCGTCACCTGAGCATACCGACGGTAGACACTTAATCTTGCCGGGGGCGGCAGTGTTGTCGTATTAGATCGCGGCGAGGAGTTCACAACACTCGGCGGACACGACGCGAGCGTCGACCGACCGCGACCCGGGCTCCGTGACGCGCCGAGGCCGCGCTCCGGACTACTGCCGGGCGGGGTGGTCCGCGCGGAGCCGCGACTGTCCCTCGCCGAGGAGCCGCTCGCGGAGGGTCTCGCCCGGCGGTTCGGCGTCGGCCGGGGGAACGAGCCCGCGCTCGCGCAGCTCCGGGACGACGAGGTCGACGAAGTCGACGAGCGAGTCGGGGCGGACGACCTCCTTGACGTTGAACCCGTGGACGCCGACCTCCTCGTGCCAGTGCTGGAGCTCGTCGGCGACCTGCTCGGGGGTGCCGATCAGCTTCGGCGAGGTGGTGCCGAGCCCGCAGAACTCGGCCACCTCGCGCACCGTCCACTCGCGGTCGGGCTGGGCCTTCGTGAACGCGTTCATCGTCCCCTGGATCGCGTCCGTCTCGATGTGTTCGACCTTCTGGTCGGGGTCGAGCTCGGAGAGGTCCATGTCGAGGAAGCCGGACAGCAGCGCGAGCGTCGCCTCCACGTCGACGTGGCGCTTGTACTCCGCGTACTTCGCCTCCGCGAGCTCCCGCGTCTCCCCGACGATCGGCACCACGCCGATGAAGAAGCGGAGGCTCTCCGGGTCGCGGCCGGCGTCGGCCGCGCGCGACTTCACGTCCGTCACGTACTCGACGACGCCCTCCTCGGTCGGCTGGCTGGCGAAGACGGCCTCGGCGTTGCGCGCCGCGAACGACCGCCCGTGGTCCGAGGAGCCGGCCTGGTAGACGACCGGCGTGCGCTGCGGCGACGGCTCGCAGCCGTGCGGGCCCGGCACCGAGAAGTGGTCGCCCTCGTGGTCGATGGCGTGGACCTTCTCCGGGTCGCTGTACCGGCCGGTCTCCCGGTCGGCCTCGACCGCGTCGTCCTCCCACGACTCCTCCCACAGCTGGTAGCAGACGTCGAGGAACTCGTCGGCGCGGTCGTAGCGCGTCTCCTTGTCCATCCGCTCCGAGAGCCCGAGATTCTCGGCGGCCGACTCCAAGTAGGAGGTGACGACGTTGATCGCGACCCGCCCGTCGGTGAGGTGATCGAGCGTGGAGAACTCCCGCGCGAGCTGGTAGGGGTGGGTGTACGTCGTCGAGCGCGTCACCGCGAAGCCGAGGTCCTCCGTGACCTCCGCCATCGCTGGCACGACGAGCTGCGGGTCGTTCGCGGGGGTCTGGACCGCCCGCTCGACGGCCGTCTCGCGGTCGTCGCCGTACACGTCGTAGATCCCGCGCACGTCCGCGAAGAACACCGCGTCGAAGCCGCCGCGCTCGGCGGTGCGCGCGACCTCCGTCCAGTACTCGCGGTCGGCGTAATCGGCCGACCGGTCGCCGGGGTACCGCCACGACCCGGGCGAGACGTGCTCGACCGAGGCCATGGTGAAGAGGTTGAG
>NZ_CAKZRO010000111.1 GCF_937146585.1 uncultured Halorubrum sp.
CCGCGTCGGCGGACCCCGCGTCCACCTCGGCGTGCGCCCGGACGTCCGACTCGCTCACGCGGCCGCCGGGGCCGCTCCCCTCGACGGCCGCGACGTCGACGCCGAGCTCGCGGGCGAGCCGACGGGCCGACGGCGGCGCGAAGGTGCGCCCCGAGGGCGTGTCGGGCTCGGCGTCGGGCTCCTCGGTGACGGGCTCCGACGCCGGCTCGTCGGCCGACTCGGGCTCGGGTTCGGCTTCGGTACCCGCGTCGTCGCCGGCGGTCGCCTCGGCGTCGCCGTCCTCGTCGACGCGGAACGAGATGATCACGTCGCCGACGGGGACCATCTCCCCCTCCTCGGCGAACAGCTCCTCGACGACGCCGTCGTAGCTCGACGGCACCTCGACGAGCGCCTTATCGGTCTCGACCTCGGCGACGGGCTGGTCCTCCTCGACGCGGTCGCCGGGCGCGACCAGCCAGCTGACCAGTTCGCCCTCGGCGACCCCCTCGCCGACGTCCGGGAGCTTGAACTCCTCGACGGTCATGCCCTCTCCTCCTCGAGTGTCATACGTGTATCTCCGGCGGTCATCTTAAAATTCGACCGCCTTCAGGATACCCTCCTCGATGCGCGCCGCGGACGGGAGGTAGTAGTCCTCCAGCGCGTACAGCGGGTACGGCACGTCGAACCCGGTGACGCGGCCGATCGGCGCTTCCTGGTACAACAGCGCCTCCTCCTGGAGGATCGCGGTGATCTCGCCCGCGAGCCCGCCGGTCTTCGGGGCCTCGTGGACGACGACCGCGCGGCCCGTCTTCTCGAACGCCTCGACTATCGCCTCGCGGTCGAGCGGGGAGACCGTGCGGAGGTCGACGACCTCGCACTCGATCCCCTCCTCGCCGAGCGTCTCGGCGGCCTCCAGCGTGGGCCGGGTCATCGCGCCGTAGGTGAACACGGCGACGTCGTCGCCCTCGCGCCGCGTGGCCGCCTCGCCGATGGGGACGGTGTACGGCTCCTCGGGGACCTGCTCGCGGAACGCCCGGTAGATCAGCTTCGGTTCGAGGAAGATCACCGGGTCGGGGTCGCGGATCGACGCCGCGAGCAGCCCCTTCGCCTCGTACGGCGTTGAGGGGACGACGACCTTCAGGCCGGCCTCGTGGGCGTAGAACGCCTCCTTCGACTCGGAGTGGTGTTCCGGCGCGCGGATGCCGCCGCCGTAGGGGGCGCGCAGCGTCATGGGGAGCGTGAACCGCCCGCGGCTGCGGGTCCGAAACCGCGACATGTGCGAGACGATCTGGTCGAAGCCGGGGTACATGAACCCGGAGAACTGGATCTCCGGGACCGGTCGCATCCCCATGGCGGCCATCCCGACCGCGGTGCCGATGATGCCGGACTCGGCCAGCGGCGTGTCGATCACCCGGTCGCCGCCGAACTCGTCGTACAGGCCCTCGGTCGCGCGGAAGACGCCGCCGTTCTTGCCGACGTCCTGGCCCATCACGACGACGTCGTCGTCCGCGCGCAGTTCGGAGTGTAGTCCGTCTCGTACCGCCTGTACCAGCGTGAGATTCTGTGTGTCAGTCATTCAGTCCTCCAGGAACGCCGCGTCGCCGCGTTCGTCGCGCAGCGCGGCGAACTCCTCGTACTGCCGCTCCAGTTCGGGCGGAAGCTCCGCGTAGGCGTGCTCGAACAGCTCCCGCGGGTCGGGCCGCGCCATCGACTCCGCCGCGTCGATCGCGTCCGCGACCTGCGCCTCCACCGACGACTCGACCTCGGCGACGCGCTCGTCGTCGAGGAGCCCCTCGGCGCGGAGGTACGACTCCAGCCGGTCGATCGGGTCCTTCCGCTTCCAGCGCTCGACCTCGTCGTCGTCGCGGTAGACGGTCGGGTCGTCGGCGGTCGTGTGCGCGCCGAACCGGTACTGGACCGCCTCGATGAGGGTCGGGCGCGGCCGGTCGGCGTCGGGGTCGCGCGCCTTCTCCAGCGCGGCCGCCGTGACGCTGTACACCGCGAGCGGGTCCATCCCGTCGACCTGTACGCCGTCGATCCCGTACGCCTCCGCCTTCTGGGCCAGCGTCGCGCTCCGGGTCTGCCGCTCGCGCGGGACCGAGATGGCCCACTGGTTGTTGTTACAGAAGAAGACGGTCGGCGTGTCGAACACGCCGGCGAAGTTGACCCCCTCGTGGAAGTCGCCCTCGCTCGTCGCGCCGTCGCCGAAGTAACAGACGAACGCGTCGTCCTCGCCGCGAAGCTTCGAGGCCCACGCCGCGCCTGTTGCGTGGGGGACCTGCGACGCGATGGGGACGGCGACCGGGAAGACGTTGACGTCCGGCGGCGCGTTGTTGCCGTCCTCGTGACCCATCCAGTAGAGCAGCGTCTGTTTCAGCGGGAGCCCGTGGACGAGGGCCGCGCCGTGCTCGCGGTACGACGGGACCATCCAGTCGTCGTCGTCGAGCGCGTACGCCGACCCGATCTGGGCCCCCTCCTGGCCGGAGAGCGGGGGGTACGTCCCCATCCGCCCCTGCCGCTGGAGGCTCACCGCGCGGCCGTCGAAGTGACGCGCCAGCCGCATGTGCCTGTACATCTCGACGAGCGACTCGTCGTCGAGGTCGGGAACGTCGCCGACGACCTCCCCGTCCTCGTCGAGGACGCGAACCGTATCGTCGTACGCCCTGTCGAACACGCTCACGGTCGAACCCACCTTCGCATGTCCGATCCGTCCAGCGCCCGGGTAATATCGTTTTCGTAAATAATTTAGTATACTCAGAAATAGCGGCTTCGCGATGAGAAACTGTCCATCAGACGGGGAGAGAATCGGACGTTTCTGAACAAACTCGGAGGAGTTAGGCAATATTTTCGTCAACATGGGCGTTTCGCCGGTCAGTAACGGACGAACAGGAAGGTTTTCGCCCGAGGGGCGGTCGGGCGACTGGCGTATGGCCGAGCCGCGGCGTCGCGACTGGGCGGTGAAGCGGGCGCCGAGGGGAGAAACGGGCGGCGTCGAGCCGCTATCCGAGGCGGAAGGACGGCTCGTCGGGCTCGCCGTCGAGGTCCTCGAGGTGGATCACGTCGTCGTCGTCGCCGTCCTCGAGCTGCTCGCGGAGGTAGTTGACGTACCGCTTGTGCTCTTCGAGCTGTTCGCGGAGGTGTTCGGCCTCGAGCTCCAGCCGCTCGTGTTCGCGGACGAAGCTCTTCGGGACCTCGACCTTCGGGGGGAACGGCTCGTCGTCGTCGTCGGCCCCGGCCAGCTCCGACTCGGGAACGACCCGGACCCGGCCGTCGTGGGCAACGAGCGCGTCCACGTAGTCTCGGAAGACCGCCGACAGCGAGATGTCGCGCTCCTCGGCGATGTCGCGGAGCGCCTCGAAGGCGTCCTCGTTGACGCGGAACGAGACCGTCTTGTTCTTGTTGCCCATCACCGGAGAATTCGGCGCGCGAGTCACTTAAGCGTTTGTCAGACGGTCGCAAGAAACCGCGAAATATTCCGCGTTGCGGTTCGACGCGCCCGATCGGTTCGGAAACGCGGCCGAGCGTCGCCGGTCAGGGCTCGGGCGTCCCGGCCGGGTCCGGGTCGTCGCCGGCGAGCTCGTCGCCGCTGTCGTCGAGGTCCTCTAACGCCGACAGCGCGGCGGCCTTGTACGTCTCGGGGTCGAGGTCGTACTCCTCGCGGGCCATCCGCGCGTACTCGTTGCCCTCGTCGTCGAACGCGGCGACGCGCTCGACGGTGCGGCGGGCGGTCTCCGCGACCCAGCGGTCGCGGGTGGCGGCGTCGACCTCGGTGATCGACTCGGGGCGGACGGAGACCCGGACCGTACCGTCGTCGGTCTCGTAGGTCCGGGGTTTCCCCACGACTGCGACGTAGGCCGGGGGCTCCAAGTCCCGGAGTTTGGAAGCGGCTTCGGGCTGGTACTGACCGGCGTACACGAAGAACGTGCCCGTCGGGTCGACGATGCGACCGCGCCAGTACTCGCTGTCCTCGCCGACGTCCTCCTTCTCGGTGAGGGTGCCGACGAAGAACACGCGGTTCGAGGACTCGCCCGTCGGCAGCAGCGCGTAGACGGGGGCCCGCTCGTCGTCGGACTCGGTGAACGTGTAGCCGGCGTCGTTGAACTCGCTCGCGAACACGCGCCGAGCGACCTCTCGGGTGGGGGCTGACTGGCTCATTTAGATCGACCTCGCTTCGATCAGCGCGCTTTCGACGTCGACGGTGCCGGGGTCCTCCATCTCGTCGACCAGGACGTACCGGCCGAACGTCGGACCGGTGACGCGGTAGTAGCGCCCGAGCACGTCCTCGCCCATCTCCTCGGCGACGACGGTGGTGTCGAGCGCGTCCATCGCCATGTCCTTGGCCTCCTCCAGGCTCATGCCGGTGAGCTTTTCGGTGGCCTCGCGGTCGAAGATGACCTCGGAGACAGTCTCGCCGTCGTCGAGGACTCCCTTGATCCGGAGGTCGAACTCGCCCTCCACCTGGCCGTGTTCGGAGCAGCGCCCGTTCTGGAGGACGCGGGTACAGTCCTCCTCCGGGCAGCGCTTGATCAGGCCGGAGCCGGACTGGATGTCGACCAGCGCGCCCTCGACGGTGTCGGCGTTGTCGCCGATCTCGATCTCCTCGTCGATTTCGGTGATCTGCGTCGTCCGGTTGAGCTTCACCGAGTAGCTCCCCTCGTACTCGTCGGTGACGACGTTCGAGAGCTCGTACGCCTGTCCCTCGGTCAGCTCGGGGAGGTCGGAGGTCTCGAAGGCGACGAACTTGATCGTGCCCGACTCGTCGCCGAGGAGCCCGACCTGCGAGATGGAGTCGCTGCGGGGCTCCCACAGGTCGACGAGCTCGACGCGCAGGTCGACCCACTGTTCGTCCTCGTCGATGTCGTCGACGAGGACCTCCTCGCTGCCGCCGCGGCCGAGTTCGTCGCGCTCCATCCCGGCGTCTTCGAGGTAGCTGTTGGTGACGCTCCGGCTCGCCTCGTCGAGCGGCACGCGGTACTCGTCGACGAGCGTTTCGAGGCGCTCCTCGACGTCGTCGGGATCGACGTCCGTGTGGTCCGAGAACTGTTCCGCTATCGCTTCCGCTTCCTGTCGCAGTTCGCTCATGGGGTGTCTCCGCCTCCGGTCTTGTTTCACTGGGAGGCGTACGACGGTTGGTTCCTCACCGTATTAAAACGCCCGTGACCGCGGTGAAAGTGGAACTAAACGCCCGCTTGAGACCCGCTACGCGGTGTTCTTTCGATCCGCGGAGATCGACCGACGGGACGACCTCGCTCGCGTCAGACGCCCGTCAGCCGTGCGCGGGCTTCGTTTCAAGTGGAACCGTCCCACGGGTCAGAGTGACGCAAAAGCGGATCCGACGGAGGTGACGAAACGGAGCGGTGGCGTCGCCGGCGGCTCTGCCGCCGGCTGCAAGAGGCGCGTCGCGCCTCCCTGCGTGCCTTCGAGCGCCCATCGGGCGCGAGAAGCACGCGCGAGGGAGTCGCGAGCGAAGCGAGCGACGAGGCTGGGGAGGCGTGAGGTGTGGGGCGGGTGGGACTCGAAGGGGCAGCCGCGAGGCGGGCGCGGGAGAAGCAAGGACCGCAAGGAGCGAGCGAAGCGAGCGACTGAGGACCGCAGCAAGCGTGCGCCCGCCTCGCGGCTGGGGCTTCGGCGGCGTCCGTGCCGATCGGCTGGTTATAAACACGCTCGTTATACAGCCGAGCGACCGGGACTTCGGCGGTCCCCATGCCGGTCACGAAGGCATCCGAGTGGGACCGGCCGGTCGAACGCTCAACGTCTCAGTCGTCGGCGTCGGGGAACGGCACTTCGAGCAGGTCGCCGTCATCTGGCAGCAGGCACTCGCCGTCGAACGCCTCGCGGGCGTCGCGGCGGATCGGGCGCGGGTCGGCTGCGTACCGCGAGGAGATGTGGACCAGGGCGAGTCGCTTTGCGTTCGCGCGGGCGGCGATCGACCCCGCCTCGCGGCCGGTCGAGTGGGCGGTGTCGCGGGCGCGGTCGGCCATGTCGTCGGCGAAGGTGGCGTCGTGGATCAGCAGGTCGGCGTCCGCGGCCGCCTCCACGGTGCTCTCTCGCGGGCGCGTGTCCGCGGTGTACGCCAGCTTGCGGCCGGGGCGCGGCGGGCCGACGACCTGCTCCGGCTCGACGATCGATCCGTCCTCGGCCTCGACCGCCTCCCCCTCGTGGAGGCGCCCGAACTTCGGGCCGACCGGGACACCGAGCTCCTCAGCCTTGGGACGGTCGAACCGGCCGGGGCGGTCGTCCTCCTCCAAGACGTACCCCTGCGATATGGTCCGGTGTTCCGTCTCGAACGCGCGGACCGCGTACTCGTCGGTCTCGAAGGCGACCTCGCCCGGTTCGACGGGCTCGACGCGGACCGGAAACGCCGGGTCGTGACCGACGGCGTGGACGAGGTCGCGGAGCTGTTCCCCGGTCCCGGGCGGGCAGTGGATCGTCAGCGGGTCGGAGCGGTCGTTGAATCCGAGCGTCTGGACCAGACCGGGGATGCCGAGGACGTGGTCGCCGTGGAGGTGCGAGACGAACACCCGGTCGACGCCGAACCCGGTCCCGCTGCGCATCATCTCGCGCTGGGTGCCCTCGCCGCAGTCGAAGAGGAAGCGGTCGCCCTCGCGGTTGACGAAGACGGCGCTCGCCGCGCGCTCGACGGTCGGAACGGCCCCGCCCGTCCCGAGGAACGTGACGCGAAGAGACATGACCGGCCATCGGGGCGGCGGTTGTAAACCGGTGTCGATGCGGTGGGCGGCGCCGCCTCGCCCCGCCGCCGACACCCACATGAGGCCGGGGGCCCGAGGGCGGCCATGCGAGAGCCGATCGCCGCCTTGGTCCGACAGGAGGGGTGGCGCGCCGAGGGCGCGGCCGCCCGCGTCCACTACGAGGGCGGCAGCGACCGGTACGCGGTGGAGTTCTACGCCGAGAGCGCCCGCATCCTCTACTGGTCCGTGCCGACCGACGAGGACGAGGGCGGGACGGCCGCGCCGGTCCCGCGCGACGGCGTCCCGGGGCCGCTCCGGCAGCGCGTCCGGGGCGACCTCGACGAGGCCGGGATCGACCCGAGCGTGGAGCGCCGCGACCTCTGAGCGCGCGCGAGTCGGACCGGCGGGTCGACCGGGGCGCAGACGCGGGTGACCCCGATCCTCGCGGGAGAGATCACCCGATCGAACGGGTGTTACCGGTGTTTTCTGCCGATGTATTTCGGTTCGAAGGAAACCTATTTGCCGCCTTACCCGATACGAGTTGGTGATGAGTGGCGTCGAATGGGAAGAGGACGATCCCTTCGAAGAGCAGCGGGACAAGATCGAGAATCCGATGAAGCGGCTGTTCGTCGAGTACGGCCGCGACTACGTTCCGCAGGTGACGGTGGGGGTGTTCGCGAGCGTCTTCGCGCGGCTGCTCGACCTGCTCCCGCCGCTGATGCTCGGGATCGCCATCGACGCCGTGTTCTACGAGGACGCCCTGTTCAGCGAGCAGATCCCGCTCGTCGTCCTGCCCGACGCGTGGCTGCCGGCGGGACAGACCGCGCAGTTCTGGTTCACGATCGCCGTCATCGGGGGCGCGTTCGGGATCGGCGCCGGCTTCCACTGGGTCCGCAACTGGGGGTTCAACGCCTTCGCCCAGAACATCCAGCACGACGTCCGGACGGACACCTACGACAAGATGCAGCGGCTCAACATGGAGTTCTTCTCGGACAAGCAGACCGGGGAGATGATGTCGATCCTCTCGAACGACGTGAACCGGCTCGAGCGGTTCCTCAACGACGGGATGAACTCCTTGTTCCGGCTGTCGGTGATGGTGCTCGGGATCGGCGTCCTCCTCTTCTGGATCAACTGGCAGCTCGCCTTGGTCGCGCTGCTGCCGGTCCCGATCATCGGCGGATTCACCTACCTGTTCATCAAGATCATCCAGCCGAAGTACGCCGAGGTGCGCTCGTCGGTCGGGAAGATGA
>NZ_CAKZRO010000112.1 GCF_937146585.1 uncultured Halorubrum sp.
CTTCGACCGTTTCGCCGACCTTCTCTTCGACCGTTTCGCCGACCTTCTCTTCGACCGTTTCGCCGACCTTCTCTTCGACGGTCTTCTCGACGGTCTCGCCCACGGTCTCCTCGACTTTCCCCGTCACTTCCTCGCTGACGGTGTCGCTGACGTCGCCGGCGACGTCGCTGACCTCCTTGTTGACCGTCTCGCCGACGCTCTTCTCGACCTCCTCGCTCACCTTCTTGCCGACGGTCTCCTCGACTGTCTTCTCGACCTCCTTGCTCACCGTCTCGCCGACGCTCTTCTCGACCTCTTTGTCGACGGTCTCGCCGACGCTCTCTTCGACTTGCTTGCCGACCTGGTCAGCGACCTCGCGGGTCATCCAGTCCGGGTCGAACCGGGCCATCTTCCAGACGACGTGGATCACGTACGAGGCGAACACCCCGATCCCGAACGCGATCGCGACGTTGAACACCGGGAGCGTCGCGATGAGCACGATAGACAGGATGATCAGGGCCCCGTACGCGAGGTCCGTGAGCGCGTCCACTCGCGCCGGACTTACCATCCGTGCCCCTCCGTCTCCTCGCCGACCGGATCGCGTCGTCGCGTGGCGTCTCCGTTCATACGTCCGCATTCCGCGCCGACGGGGTAAAAGCCTCCCTCGTTGCGTCCCGCCGCCGCGGCGGTCGCTTCCGGCCTCCCGCCCTCGGAGCGCGGCCCTTTTAGCCGGGATGACCGAATCGAGCGTATGGACATCGAAGAGGGCGGACTCACCGTCTCCGTCCCGGAGGCCCGCGACGGCGCCAGCGAGGGCACCGGCGGCGGCGTCTTCTTCAACCCGACCCAAGAGCTGAACCGCGACGTGACGGTCGCGACGCTGCGCGCCTACCGCGACCGCGAACCGCGCGTCGCCTCGTACCTCGACGCGATGGCCGCCTCCGGAGTCCGGGGGGTCCGCGCCGCCGCCGAGGGATACGACGTCACCTGCGCCGACGTCGACGCCGACGCGGTCGGCCTCGCCGCCGCGAACCTCGACGCCAACGGCCTCGACGGCGAGGCGGTCCACCGCGACGTCAACGCCTTACTGTACGAGGAGGGGCCGTTCGACGTCGTCGACCTCGACCCGTACGGCACGCCGATCCCCTTCGCCGACGCCGCGTTCGCGAACGGCCGCAACCTGATCTGTGTCACCGCGACCGACACCGCGCCGCTGTGCGGCGCGCACCTCCAGAGCGGGATCCGCAAGTACGGCGCGGTCCCGCGCAACACCGACTATCACCCGGAGATGGGGCTCCGGACGCTGATCTCCGCGCTGGTGCGGACCGCCGCGCGGTACGACAAGGCGGCCACGCCGATCCTCTCGCACGTCTCCCGGCACTACGCGCGGACCTACCTCGAACTGGAGTCAGGCGCGCGCGCTGCCGACGACTGCCTCGACGCGCTGGGACACGTCGACCACTGCGAGGACTGCCTCTGGCGCTCGGCGACGCGCGGCCACCTCGCCGATCCGGTCGACGACTGTCCGGCGTGCGGGAGCGACCGCGTGCTCACGGCCGGGCCGCTCTGGCTCGGCCCGGTCGCGGACCCTGACTTCGCGCGTGCCGTCCGTCGCGAGGTGACCGACGACATGGGCGAGGCGAAGCGCGCGCGCAAGCTCCTCGGCACGGTCGCGCGCGAGATCGACACCCCCACGCACTACGACCAGCACCGCCTGTACAAGCAGTGGGGCGAGCCCGCCATCGGCATGGACGAGTTCGTCGAGCGCCTGCGCGGGGCCGGCCACGAGGCGAGCCGCGCGCACTACCGCGGCACGGCGGTGAAGAGCACGGCGTCGATCCCCGAGATGCGCGCGGCCGTCCTCGGCGAGGACGCGGACTGACGGCTTCGCCCCGCGAACGCCGCACCCGCGCCGCCGACGCCGCACCCGCGCCGCCGGCACCACCCCGCTTTTGTCGACTTCGGTCGAAAGCCCGGACGTGTCCAGACACTCGCGCACCGCGCTCGGTGCGGTCCGGCGCGTCGCCGACGTCGCCGTCGACCGACAGGTGACGTTCCTCGCCGCCGCCATCGCCTACTACGCCTTCGTCTCGCTCGTCCCCGCGCTCCTCCTCCTCGTCGTCGTTGCCACCGCCGTCTTCGGCGAGACCATCGCCGCGGAGCTGGTCGCGTCGACGGGCGACTTCCTCACCCCGGCCGGCGAGGAGGCGGTCGTCGACGCCGTCTCCTCCGCCGGCGGTCGGACCGGGGCGAGCCTGCTCGGGGTCGGGCTGCTGCTCTGGTCGACGCTGAAGGTGTTCCGCGGGCTCGACACGGCGTTCGTCTCCCTGTACGGCGGCGACGAGACGCCGGGGTTCCTCGCGCAGATCGCGGACGCCGCCTCTGTCGTCGTCGGGGTCGGCGTCGGCATCGGGGTGATGGTGGGCGTCGGCGCGTTCGTCGCGGCCGCGGAGGCGGTCCCGCTGGTCGAGGCGGCGAGCGTCCTCGCCTTACCCGTCTTCCTCGCGGCCGTCTTCCTCCCGATGTACTACCTCCTGCCGCAGCCGCGTATCGGCGTCCGCGAGGCGCTGCCGGGCGCGGCGTTCGCGGCGGTCTGCTGGACGCTGCTCCAAGCCGGGTTCCAGCTCTACGCCGCGGGGGCCGCGCAGTACCAGGTGTACGGCGTCATCGGCGGCATCCTGCTCCTCGTCACGTGGCTGTACCTCGCCGCCGTCGTCGTCGTCCTCGGCGGCGTGGTCAACGTGGTGCTCGCGGGGCGCGGGGCCGGCGGCGACGGGCCGACCGAGGCTGGGAGCGACGGCGTCGGCGTCGCGGCCGGCGGCTCCGACGACGCCGCGGACCGGCAGTTACAACAGGACCGCGACCGACCCACGGGTATGAACGGCGAGTCGGATCCCGACGGGGACGACGACGAACGGCCGCGCGGCGCGCCGGACGTCGCCGCTCTCGAGGCGGAGGTCCGGGAGCTGCGGTCGCAGCTCGACGAGTTCGAAGACGACGTGGAACGCCGGACGGTCGACAAACCGGAGGTCGAGTCGGAACTGAAGCGGTACGTCCGCTCGCGGATGCGCCGGGGCCACGCCCGGGGCTGGGGGCCGTACCTCGTGCTGCTGTACGGGACCGTGCTGACGCTCGCCGCGTTGACCTCCCTCGACGGGATCTACGCGGTCGGCGCGATCGTCGTCCTCGGGCTGTCGACGCTCGGCCTGTACACGATCTTCGTCGTCGTCGGCATCGGCCTCAACCTGATCGAGACGCCCGGCAAGGCGCTCGACTACGCCCGCCGCCGCGGCGATGACTGACACCGCGCCTCCCGCCCCGGTGACGATCGACGCCGCGCCCCGCGGCCCGGTGACGACCGCCCCCGCGCCTTCCGACCCGGCGGCGAGCGACCGCGTGATCGGCGCGTGACCGGACTCGTCGCGGCCGAGCGCGGGGTCGGCGAGGTAGTCCTCGTCGACGCGCTCCCCGAGTTCGTCGTCGTCGCCTTCGCGGCCGTCACCCACCTCGCGGACCCGTGGTTCCTCTTCGCGCTGCTCGCGGTCGGCTACTGGTTCGCGGGCGACGAGGTCGCCGGCTCGCCGCGCCGCGCCGGCGCGACCGCCATCGCGGCGGTCACCTGTGCGTACGCCGCGACGGCGCTCGGGAAGGCGTGGTTCGCGGTCCCCCGACCGCCCGGCGCGATGCCGCCGGCCGACGTCCCGACGTGGCTCCCCACGCTCCTCTCCGGCTGGTACGAGGCGCAGGTGCTCTCGGACGGGTTCGGCTTCCCCAGCGGGCACGCCACCGGCGGCGCGGCAGCGTACCTCGCGATCGCGCTGCTGTACGACCGGCTCTGGACCGACCGCCGCCGCTACCTCGCGGCCGGAGCGGCCGCCGTCGCCGTCGCGGCCTCCCGGGTGATCATCGAGGTCCACTACCTCGTCGACGTGCTCGCGGGGCTGGCCGTCGGCGCGGGGACCGTCGCCGTCGCGCTGTGGCTCGCCGGCGACCCGCGAGTCCGGCGGTCGGCCGACGCGGACCCGTCCGCCGGACCGACCGCCGAACTGGACCCCGCGCCGGCGTTCGCCCTCGCGGCGGTCGTCTCGGCCGGCGCGCTGGCCGTCGCCGTCGCGGGCGGACACACGGGGGAGGTCGTCGAGGCGGGGATCGGGATCGCCACCGGCGCCGGCGGCGCGATCGGGTGGCGACTCGTCGACGGCGCGGAGCCGTCGGTCCCGGCCCGCGTCGCCGTCCCCGCGCTGGCGGTCACCGGCGGGCTCTGGGTCGGCGCGTACGCCCTCTCGGGAGCGCTCCCGGTGACGCTGGCGGCGACGACCGCCGCCGTGGTCGCCGTCGTCGCGCTCCCGGCGCTGCCCGGACGGGTGGAGCCGGCGCTCGGCGGCTGACGCGGCGCAAAAAAGCTCGGTCGCGGGATATCCGCCGGTCGCCCTCAGAACGTTTCGAGGTAGCGGTCCTCCTCCCACTGCGACACCTGGGTGAGGTACTCGCTGAACTCCTGGGACTTCGCCTCGGCGAACTTCTCGGAGGTGTGCGGCCCGAGGGCCTCCTGAAGCACTTCGTCGGTCTCCAGCTCCTCGACGGCCGCGCCGAGGTTCGGCGGCAGCGTCTCGATGCCGTACTCCTCGCGCTTCGCGTCGTCGAACTCGTAGATGTCCTCGCGCACCGGGTCGCCGGGGTCGGCGCCGGTCTTGATCCCGTCGAGGCCGGCGGCGATGAGCGACGCCATGCCGAGGTAGGGGTTACAGGACGGGTCGGGGCTGCGGACCTCGAACCGCGCGGAGACGCCCGCGGCGTCCGGGACGCGGACGAGCGCCGAGCGGTTCGTGTCGGACCACGCGACGTAGATGGGGGCCTCGTAGCCGGGCACCAGCCGCTTGTAGGAGTTCACGGTCGGGTTCGTGACCGCCGTGAACGCGGGGGCGTGCTCCAGGATGCCGCCCATGAACTCGTAGGCCGTCTCGCTCAGGTTGAACTCGTCGGAGTCGTCGGCGAAGGCGTTGCCGTCCTCGTCGAACAGCGAGATGTGGCTGTGCATGCCCGAGCCGTTGATGTCGGCGATGGGCTTGGGCATGAACGTGGCGTGGAGGTCGTGCTGCTCGGCGACCGCGCGGACGACGGCGCGGAACGTCGCGATGTTGTCCGCGGTCGTGAGCGCGTCGGCGTACTTGAAGTTGATCTCGTGTTGGCCCTCGGCGACCTCGTGGTGGGAGGCCTCGATCTCGAAGCCCATCTCCTCTAAGGTGAAGATGATCTCCTTGCGCACGTCGGACGCGAGGTCCTTGGGGGCGAGATCGAAGTAGCCGCCGTTGTCGTGCGGGATGGTGGTCGCGTTGCCGTCGTCGTCCTTCTCGAACAGGAAGAACTCCGGCTCCGGACCGATCGAGACGGAGTAGCCCATCTCCTCGGCCTCGGCGAGGACCGACTTCAGGACCTGCCGCGGCCCGCCGACGAACGGCTCGCCGTCGGTGTCGACGATGTCACAGATGAGCCGCGCCGCGCCCGAGTCGCCGTCGTTGCGCCACGGGAGCACCGCGAACGTGTCGGGGTCGGGGACGAGCCGCATGTCCGACTCCTGGATGCGCACGAACCCCTCGATGGAGGAGCCGTCGAAGTAGATCCCTTCGGTAAACGCCTTCTCCGCCTGGTGGGCGGGGACGGAGACGTTCTTCACGACGCCGAGGATGTCAGTGAACTGGAGCCGCAGGAAATCGACGTTCTGCTCCTCGATCTCGTCGAGTACCGCCTGTTCATCGGCCGTGAGGCCGCCGTCCGGTTTCGCGTGTTCGTCCGTCATGTTCTGGACGGTTGAATCGTTATCTGCCAGTATAAAGGCCTTATCGCTTGGCGCATGAACCGCCAGACAGGCAAAACTGCTGGACGTTCGTAAAATTCTAAACCCCCGGAAGCGTGGTTAGGTGTGATGACGTACGAAAACCTCGACGCGAAGCTCATCAACTCGCTGCTCAGCAACGGCCGCGCGAGCCTCCGGAGCCTGGGCGACGAGCTCGATGTCTCGGTGACGACCGTTTCGAACCACCTCCGCGACTTGGAGGAGGAGGGCGTGATCCGGGGGTACACCCCCGTCGTCGACTACGACAAGATCGGGTACGACGTGACGGCCGTGCTCCAGCTCAAGGTCGAGGGGAGCGCGCTGCCGGACGTCACGGAGAAGCTGCGCCAGGAGAAACAGATGGTGAGCGTCTACGAGGTCACCGGCGACTACGACGTGATCGCCATCGGGAAGTTCACCGACACGGACGGGATGAACGACCAGATCAAGTCGATCCTCACGGACGCGGACATCCGGGAGTCGAACACGAGCGTCGTCCTGAACGCGGTCACGGAGAACGAGCAGTTCGACCTCGACGTCGAAGAGTAACTCGACCGGTCGCCCGGCTCGAACGCCCAGCCCCGCTCGGAGACCGATTCCGCCCTTCTACTGCCGTTCCGCCGCCGCCTCCAAGACCTCCACCGCCGGGAGCGGCTCGCCCGTCAGCGCGCGGATGTACGCGCCGCCCGCGATGGAGACGTGCGAGAAGTCCCCCTCGCTGAGGCCGTACATCTCGATGGCCCGGGAGGTGTCGCCGCCGCCGACGACCGAGAAGCAGTCCGTCTCCGCGATGGCCGCCAGGGCCCCGACGGTGCCGTCGGCGAACCGCTCGTCCTCGAAGACGCCGAGCGCGCCCTTCACGAAGACCCCGTCGGACTCGCGGATCAGCGGGCGGTAGTCGTCGACCGTCGCGGCGCCGACGTCGAGGAAGCCCGTCTCCTTCTGGTCGATGTCGTCGACGGCGACCTCCGCGCGCTCGCCGTCCGGGCCCTCGTACGCGAGGTCGCTCGCGAGGTGGATCGCGTCCCCGCGCTCGTCGAGGACCGACTCGATCAGCTCGCGGTTCCGCTCCCACTGCTCGTCGAAGAGGTCCATCTCGCCCACGTCGCGACCGACCGGGTGGCCCGCGGCGCGGAGGAACAGCTCGCCGGCGACGCCGCCGAGCAGGAAGCGGTCGACGCGGTCGTCCAGCGCGTCCATCACGCCGATGACGTCGGTCGCCTTCGTCCCGCCGACGACCATCGTCACGGGGCCCTCGAACTCCCGGGTCGCGATGGCGGTGTTCGCCTCGTACTCCGTCTCCATCACGCGGCCCGCGTACGCGGGGAGCGCAAGGGGGAAGCCGACGAGCGAGGCGTGCTTGCGGTGGGCCGCGGAGTAGGCGTCGTTGACGTACGCGTCGAAGCGCGGCGCGAGCGTCCGGACGAACTCCGTCTCCGCCTTCTCCTCGGGCGACTCCTCGGGCAGTTCGTCCTCGCACATCCGGGTGTTCTCTAACAGGAGGACCTCGCCCGCGTCGAGCGCGTCGATTGCCTCCAGCGCCTCGTCGCCGTACGTGTCGGCGACGAACGCCACGTCGCGGCCGACGTGGTCCGCGAGGATCGCCGCGTGGCCGGCGAGCGACGTGAAGTCGTCGCGGCCGGGGCGGCCCTGGTGGGCCATGAGGACGACCCGGTGGCCGGCCGCGGCGAGTTCGCGGACCGTCTCCGCGTGGCGCTCGAAGCGGCGGTTGTCCTGCGGTGATCCGTCCTCGATGGGGGAGTTGAGGTCCAGTCGAACGAGGACGCGCGAGTCGGCCGGGAGGTCGTCGATGGTGTCGAACTCGGGCATGGTGAACGGTCGTCGATGGGGTAGTTAAGCGGTTGCGCTCCGGGGGAACGTTGCCGTCGGGAACCGGCCCCGTGGAACGTCGCTGTCAGGGAACGGCACCGTGGAACGTCGCCGTCAGGGAACGGCACCGTCGAGCCGACGCGTCAGCCGGACGCGTCGGGGATCGAGCCGTCTACGCCTCGTCCTGGACGTACGCGGCCATGTCGAGCATCCGGTTCGAGAAGCCGTACTCGTTGTCGTACCAGGTGAGGATCTTCAGCAGCTTCCCGCCGGCGATGACGTTCGTCGACTGGAGGTCGACGTAGCTGGAGAAGGGGAGCCCGACGATGTCGGAGGAGACGACCTCGTCGTCGGTGTAGCCGAGGACGCCGGCGAGCGGACCGGAGTCGGCCGCGTCGCGGAAGGCCGCGTTGACCTCCTCCTCGGTGACGGTCTCCTCGAGGCTGACGACGAACTCCGTGAGCGAGCCGGTCGGGACCGGGACGCGCATCGCCATGCCGTCGATCTTGCCCTCGAGCTGCGGGAGGACCTTCTGGGCGGCGCCGGCCGCACCGGTGGAGGTGGGGACGATGTTCTCGGCGGCCGCACGGCCGCGGCGGCGCTTGCTCATCGGGCCGTCGATGAGGCTCTGGGAGCCCGTGTAGGCGTGGACGGTGGTGAGGGTGCCGGCGTCGATGCCGAACTCCGCGTCGAGCACCTTCGCGACCGGCGTGATGGAGTTCGTCGTACAGGAGGCGTTCGAGACCACGTCGTCGCCCTCGTACTCGTCGTGGTTGACGCCGTAGACGAGCTGTTTGACCGGCTTCTCGCCCTTCGGCGGGGCCGAGATGATCACGGTGTCCGCGCCGCCGTCGAGGTGCGCGCTGGCGTCGTCGCGGGTGCGGAAGATGCCCGTACACTCCAAGGCGACGTCGACGTCGAGCTCGTCCCAGGGGAGGTCGGCGGGGTCCTGGACGTTGAACAGCGGCACCTCGGTCCCCCCGACGGTCAGCGCGTCGCCGTCGCGCTCGACGCCGTCCAGCCGGCCCATGACGGTGTCGTACTTGGCGAGATAGCCCATGTCGTCGAAGTCCATCACGTCGTTGATCCCGGCGAGCTCGATCCGGGGGTTCTCCAGCACCGCGCGGAACACGTTTCGCCCGATGCGACCGAAGCCGTTGAGCCCCACCCGGACGACCTCGTCGTCGCTCACGTCTTCGCCGGCTGACAGGTACGATTTACTCATGTTCGAAAAAGCCGAGCCGCAACTACTTAAATCCGGCTCAGTCCGACGGAGATCGTCATAATCGTTCGAATTTGTTACGATCGGCGTCACGGATCCGCCGTCTCGTCGACGGATCGTCACCCGTCGCCGGTGTCGGCCGACGCCGGTCGTCGCCGCCGGGCGACGAGCGGATACCGGCCGATACGGCGACCGACAGAAGGCTTATCGGAGTCACCGACTTCACGTGGGGTATGGACAGAGACGACCGCGACGATCCGTTCGGAGACTTCTTCGAGGAGATCGAGCGGATGATGAACGAGATGGCCACCGGCGACGCCGCGTCGGCCGACGACGCCGGGTTCGGCTCCGACACCCACGTCGACGCGTACACGACCGAGGAGTCGGTCCGTCTCGTCGCCGACCTCCCCGCCGTCTCGAAGGACGACCTCTCGCTCCGCTGCGACGGCGACGCGCTCACCATCTCGGCCGTCTCCGACCGGCGCGAGTACGACGAGACGGTCGAACTCCCCGCGCCCGTCGACGAGCACTCCGCGGACGCGACGTTCAACAACGGCGTCTTGGAGGTCTCGTTCGACCGCGACGACGACAGCGCGTCGATCGACTTGGTCTGAGCCGGCCCGTCACTCCCCGCTTCTCACTCGTTCTCTGCGGTTCGCCTGACGAGCGCCGCGAACCGGTCGTAGAAGTCCTCTTCGTACTTCGTCGCCGCGTCGACGGTCGGCCGCGCGTTCGTCTCGTTGACCACGAGGCGGTCGTCGGTCGCGAGCAGGTCGACGCCGAGGTAGTCGATCCCGAGCGCCGCCGCCGCGCGCTCCGCGAGCTCCCGCGCCTCGGGGTCGAGGTCGACGCCCCGGGCCGTCGCACCGCGGTGGACGTTGTGCTTCCACCGGCCGGCCGCGAGCGCGTCGGCGTCGAGTTCGCGCCGCACCGCCCCGGCGTACGCGCCGTCGACGACCATCGCGCGGTAGTCGCGCGCGTCGGGGAGGTACTCCTGGATCAGGAACGACTTGTCGCCGGTGGCGCGGTAGTCGTGAATCAGGTTCAGGTAGTCGACCACGCCTAAGAGCGAGTCGAGGTCGGTCGCGGCCGCGACGCCGACGCCGCGGGTCGCGGAGTTCGGCTTCACGACGACGGGGTAGGAGAACTCGCTGACGGCGTCGACGACGACCGACTCGTCGACCGGGTTCGACACGAGCGTCGTCCTCGGCGTCGGGAGGCCGACGGCGTCGAGCGTCGCCAGCACGCCGGCCTTGTTGCGCGAGGTGACGACCGCGTCGCGGCCGTTCACCCACGGCACGCCGAGTCGCTCGTCGACGACCGCCCCCTCCATCAGCCGGGTGGGGTAGACGAGGCCGACGTCGAACCCGTCGAACTCGTCGGCGTCGGCCGCCGGGGAGCCGTCGCCCTCGGCGTCACCGCCCGAGACGCGGAGCGATCGCTCTTTCGCCCGCACGTGACCGACGTCGACGCCGCGGTCGGCGAGCGGCCCGCGCACGCGTTCGAACGTCTCCGCGTCGGTCGTCATCGCGAGCCGGAGCATACGCTCGCTGGGGCCCGTTCGAACTTAAGCGCCGCGCGGGCGGCGCGGGGAACGCGGCCGACCGACGCGACGCGACGGGCGCTCGGCGCGCCGTCGGAGAGCCGAGACGCTCACTCCGCCTGCTGGAGGTGGCCTTCCTCGCGGAGCTGTTCGGCCTCGCTCTTCTCGTAGCGCCACGAGATGTCGGCCTTCTCGTCCTGCCAGTCCCACGGCTCGACGAGGACGATGTCGTCTTCGCGGATCCACACGCGCTTTTGCATCCGGCCGGGGATGCGCGCGGTTCGCTGTTTGCCGTCCGCACAGCGCACTTTCACGCGGTTCGCGCCGAGCATCTCGACGACCTCCGCGAACACCTCGTCGTCGTCGGGCATCCGGAGGTCGTTCCGACCGCCACCGTCTCCGTTGCTCATGCGTACGCGATGATACGCGCTCGCGGAAATAAAAGGGCCGCTCTGTGCCGGGCGACGCGGACGCGTTCTCGGGCCGCCGCCGAGTCGCGTGCGCGCGAATCAGTCCGATTTAACAACGCTCGACGGCGACTCGACGACATGCGAAGCAAACTCGGCCTCGAAGGCATCGTCGGGCTCCTCCTCGTCGTCGTGGCGGTCGGCATCATCACCTATCGCGACCCCGTCATCGCCGGCGCGATGATGGTGCTCCTCGCGGGACTGGCGCTGATCGCGAAGGGGCTCGCGGACACCGTCATGCGGTCGTTCGGCCTGAAGTGAGTCGCCCAGAGCGGGTCGCTGCCGGTGACTCGGCCGACGACGGGGCGCTCACCGTGGTCCCGAAAGAGTCATAATCGCCGCCCGTCCCTCCTCGGGTATGGTCGAAGTACCTGCCGTCGCGGTCGAACTCGTCGAACTCCTCGCCGTCACCGTCGGTGCCGGCGCGGCCGCCGCGGTCGGCGTCGTGCTCGAACGGTTCGGCCTCTCCGCGGTCTCGGGCGGCGATCTCGTCCTCGGCGCCTGGGCCGTCGGCATGGGGCTGCTCGCGCTGTACGTGGGGCTCGTCGGCCTCGGGTACGAGCAGGCGCTCCCGCGGCTCCGCCGCCTCGCGAGCGGCGAGTAGGCCTCACAGCTCCCCGTCTCCGGCGAGCTCACGCACCCGGTCCGCCCGCTCCCGGATCGCCGCCCACTCCTCGTCGTCCTTCTTGTCGACGTGCGAGTACATCAGTCCCATTCGCCCCGTCCCGCGGAGCGTCTCCTCGTTCTCCTTCAGGAAGTCCCAGTAGAGCGCGTTGAACGGGCAGGCCCCCTCGCCCGTGGTCCGCGAGACGGCGTACCGGCAGTCGGCGCAGTGGTCGCTCATCCGATTGACGTAGTTCCCCGAGGAGGCGTACGGCTTCGAGGAGAGCACGTCGGTGCCGAACGACCCCATCGCGACGACGTTCGGCGTCGTCACCCAGTGGTAGGCGTCGACGAAGCCGAGGTGGAACCACTCGTTCAGCTCCGCGGGGTCGGCGCCGTACACGAGCGCGAAGTTCGACAGCACCATCAGCCGCTCGATGTGGTGGGCGTAGCCGAACTCCCGGACGTGGCCGACCGCCTCCGAGAGACACCGCATGTCCGTCTCGCCGTCCCAGTAGGCCGGGGGGAGCTCCCGCCGTTGGTCCAACTGATTCGCGTCCGCGAGCTCCGGCATCGCCTCGCGATACACGTGGCGCATGAACTCCCGCCAGCCGATCACCTGCCTGACGAACCCCTCGACGGCGTTGAGCGGCACCGGGGCCGGCTCGCCGCTCTCGGCCGCGCTGCCCCCGGTCGCTCCGTCCTCGCTGTCCGCCGCGTCCCCGCCGAACTCGTCGAGCGACGTCGCCGTCCCGCCCCCGTCGCCGTGGTCGTCCGGGTCGTACGCGCCGGGCTCGACGCCGCGCTCCGCGTAGGCGCGCTCGACCGCCCGCACGGGTTCGCGCGGGTCGAGCAGCCCGAGGTTGATCGCCGGCGAGAGCAGCGAGTGCGAGAGGAACGGCTCGCCCCCGACCATCGCGTCCTCGTACCGCCCGAACGCGGGCAACCCGTCTCGGACGAACCGGTCGAGCGCCTCGCGGGCCTCCTCCCGAGTGACTGCCCACCCGAACTCGTCGAGCGAGTCGTTCCCCCACGTGTCGAACCGCTCGCGGACCCACGCGTGCGTCTCGCGGGTCAGCTCGTCCGGTTCGAACGTCGGCCGCCCCGGCGGCGTCCAGTCGTCCGGCGGCGTCTCCTGGTTCAGGTCGTCGTAGTTCCACTCCCCGCCGACCGGGTCGCCGTCGTCCATCAGCACGTCGGCCTCACGGCGGACGTGCCGGTACCAGTTCTCCTGTCGGAAGGTCCGCTCCGCGGCCCCGTCCTCGCCGATCGCGGCCTCCCCGTCGCCGGCCCACCCACGCCAGTCCCCCGGCGTCGTCCAGAACAGCTCGTTGTCGACGAGTTCGAGCGTGCCGCCGCGCTCGGCGACCAGCTCGCGGAGCCGCTCGCCGGCGCCGTGGCTCGCGGGCCGCATGAGCCGGAGGTGCGGGCCGCTGTCGTCGTCGCCGCCGTCCGCCTCGGGACGACGGCCGGCGAAGAACTCGTCGAGCCCCTCGCCGAACGAATCGGCCCGCACGTACGTCACGTCGTGGCCGCGATCGCGGAGGTCGTCGCGGAAGTGCCGCATCGCCGAGAACACGAGCGTCAGCTTGTGGGCGTGGTACGGCTTCCGGTCGGCGAACCCGTGGGCCTCGATCAGCAGCACGTCGTCGGCCCGGTCGAGCACGTCGAGGTCGGGGTTGAGCTGGTCGCCGAGCAGCCAGCAGGTCGTCCGGTCGCTCACGAAACGATCAACGGTCCCGACTCTCATAGCTCCGGCGGCGTCGACGCGGCCGCGGCGGTCCCGAGTCGTCCGCGCCTCCGCGCCGCCCCCGGCTCCGCGTCATCCGCGGCTTTTTGTCGGCCCGTCGTGTCGAGCGACCCATGGACGACATTCTCACGAACTGGCTGCTCGGGCTGATCGCCGCCCTCCTCGCCGTCCTCGTGCTCGACTCGACCGGAGAGTCCTTCCTCGCGCCGCTCTCCCCGGTCGCGAACGTGCTCGCGCTCGTGACGTTCCTCGCGTTCGTCCTCCTCACCGGCGCGTTCCTCGTGTACACCGCGTCGTTCCGGGACCTCTAGCGCGCGCTCTCGCGGCTCGCATTTAGTCGGGTAAAAAAGAAAAAGCGGCTGTTCGGACCGCTCGCGCGCGTCAGCGACGGCGCGCGAGCAGCGCGGCACCGAGCAGTGCGAGCAGCGCGACGACCGGGCCGAACCCGGGCGCCTGCTCTTCGAGCGGCGTGTCGCCGCCGCTCTCGGCGTCGGCGCTCTCCGAGTCGCCGCCCTCGGCGTCGGCGGTCGCGTCGCCCTCGACGACCGAGACGCTGCCGGCGTCGACGCCGTCGACGGCGAACGAGTACTCGCCCGCCTCGTCGACCGGCGTCGAGAACAGCACCTCGATCGACTCGCCGGCGGGCACCGTCACCCGCTGGTCGGTGCGCTCCTCGCCGTCGACGAGCAGCGTGACGGTCGCCGCGCCCTCGGCGGCACCGTCGTTCGTCACGGTCGCGCTCACCTCGACGACCTCGCCCGCGGCGACTTCATCGGCGGTGACGCCCGCCTCCGTCACCGCGACGTCCGCGGTGGCGACGCCGACCGCGAACGGCGAGAACGCGTCGATCTGCGCGGCGAACTCGTAGCGGTCGCCGTCCGCGGAGACCGCTTCGGTGTCGAGCCGCTCCCACCCGTCCGCGTAGTGGTACAGCGCCACGTCCTCCGCGGACGCGTTCGCCGGGAGCGACGCCGGATCGACCGCGAACCGCAGCGTCGCGGACCGGATCCGGTCGGTGCCGATCGGCTCCACGTCGAGGTAGCCGACCGCCTCGGCGTCGTCCAGCGCGGACGCGCCGCCGGTCGGCCGCTCGGCGACGTTCGTCACTTCGATGCGGTAGTCGTCCGGTTCGAGCCGGTGATCGACGGTCATCGACCGGAGCGAGACGCCGGCACCGGAGGCGGCCCCGTCGACGTCGACGTCGACCGGATCGTTACCCGGGACGTCCTCGACGCGAAGCGTCGCGCCGTCGTCGACGGGAATGACGTCGACGCTCGGACCGTCTGGCGTCGAAGCGCCGACCTGTCCGCCACCGCCGCCACCGCCGCCACCGCCGCCACCGCTCGGCGCGCCGGAGGAACCGCCGTCGCTACCGTCGCTACCGTCGCTACCGTCGCTACCGTCGCTGCCGTCGCTACCGTCGCTGCCGTCGCTACCGTCGCTGCCGTCGCTACCGTCGCTGCCGTCGCTGCCGTCGCTGCCGTCACTACCATCGCTACCGTCGCTACCGTCGCCGCCGTCACTGCCGTCGCCGCCGTCCGGATCGTCTCCGAGCGACGGGAACGTCAAGTCGACTTCGACGGCCTCGCCGGGCTGGCACTCGGCGGTTTGGTTCGCGCTCACGCCGCTCGCGAGCTGGAACTCGACGGTGCCGCTGTCGCCTTCGGCGCACTGAACGGTGAGCCGATCGGCGAGCGGGTCCGCGCCACCATACTGACCGTCACCGTCGACCGTGGTCTCGTCGACGACCTCGCCGTCGAGGACGGCCTGGACCGTCGTGCCTTCTGGCGCTGGCTCACCGTCGACCGCGGCGGACCCGTAGAACTCAGCCGGCGGATTCGGCTGCGCGGCCGCCGGAGCGGCGGCGGCCAGCGGCGCGAGCAGGACCACGGCGACGACGAGCAGCGTTCTGGTGGTGTGCGTCATGAGTCTTCGTTACTCGATCTCGTCTTCCTCTTCGTCCGTTTCGAGCGTCTGGATCTCCTCCAGCGCCGTAGCGCCCGAGTCGGGCAGCGTACCGGTGACGCTCGCGTCCTCGGTGCCGGCGTCGACGCTCACCCAGTACCCGGTGTACGGGCTCACGATCTGGTTACCGGGCTCGCCGCCCAGGACGCTGAACGAGGGCGCCTGGCCGGAGGCGTCCTCGGTGCTCTCGAACCACAGCGGCTCGCCGTCCCGCGTCGCCGTCGTGTCGTCCACGAAGTCCGGCTGGTCGGCGGCGTTGCCGTAGAGGTGGCTCACCTGCGCTTCGTCGCCGTTGAGGACGCTGGAGAACGCGGTGTTCACCGTCGTCTTCTTGGGCGCACCGACGAGGTTCCAGCCCTCGTCGAGCTGCTTCACGCCGGGGCTGGCCGTGCCGTCGGACGGGTACTCGAACGCGACCGTCGCGTCCTCGTCGAGGTCGGTCACGACGAACGCGTCGAGCGCGCCGATCGACTCGTTGGCCATGTCGCCGCCGGGGACGAACTCGTCCTCGGAGGCGTCGTACGCGAACACGGACGCGCCCGCGGGCAGGTCGGAGAAGACCTCACCGACCGTCCCCTCGACCGCCGCCGGGAAGGCGACGACCTGCGGGTCGCTCGTGTTCGGCGTGGCCTCGAGCGTCAGCTCGTGGCCGAACTCCTGCGTGTTCTCCGGCTCCTGCACGCTGACGTCCGACTGCGAGACCGTCAGGAACGGGTCGTAGAGCACGTCGCCCTCGAAGGCGGCGTTCCCGTCGATATCCGAGTGCGAGACGCTCGCGTCGGTGTCGTAGTAGTTGAACAGCGCCTCGACGGTCGTCGGCCCGTCGTTGGCGACGTCGACGGCCTCCTCGTCGAGGAGGTCGTTGTACGCCGCGTACGGCGGCTGTTCGGCGTCGAACGCCTCGAAGTAGATGCCGGTGTCGTACGCGTCGAGCACGTTGCGCTCGACGTCGACCGGCTCGTCGGTGCCGACCGCGTCGATCGCGATGCCGACGCCGACGTCGCTGACGTCGTTGTCGGTCACGCTCGCGTCGACGTCGACCGCGCTTACCGCGATGCCGTCGCCGGCGCTCTCGACGCCGTTCGACTCGACGATCGCGGTCA
>NZ_CAKZRO010000113.1 GCF_937146585.1 uncultured Halorubrum sp.
CGCCCTGAGAACCGGCTGAAGCAACGTTATTGTAGAAGTCGTCATAATACGGACCGAGCAGATCAGGCGCACCCCCCACTCCCTTTCCAATCACATTTCCAGCGGGGTCTCCATCCTCCCCCGGTCCAGCACCAGTAATTCTTCCGTCCCCTCCGTCTCCACCGCCACCGCCCGAAGTAAACAGCGCGTCCCCGTTACTTAGACCTCCAGTAAGCGTTCCGTCGATGGTGATACTCTCAGACGCCTGTATGATAGTCACGGCAGAATTGGCTTGTAGCGTGCCTCCAGACTCGACTGTGACGGTTGTGTATCTATTCACACCTCCTACGCTTGTGTTTCCGGTGACGACCAACTCCCCCTGACTTCCGTCCCCCGCAAGCGGGAGGGGAAGTCCAGAACTTCCCGAGTCTGCGCTAACCCCAAGCCGCCGCATTACGCCACCTCCACGGTCGGCTCGTACTGCCCCGGGGCGTCGAACGCGAACGTAAACTCGACCGTCGCGGAGCCGTTGGCCGGCAGCGTGATCGACTCGTCGGCGGTCGCGTCACCCGCCGAGGCCGTCACCGTCACGTCCCCGGTCGCGTTGTTCGCGTTGGTGATCGTCGCGGTCACAGACACGCTTTCCCCCGGATTGACGCTCCCCGAGGGGGTGGAACAGGAGCTAACCGACACGTTTGACATCTCGAACGGCGCTGGCACCGTCGCGGTCAGCGACTCGGACGAGCCGGCACCGGAGACGCTGACGGTGATCTCGTCGCCCGGGCCGGCGGGGACTGTCGTGCGGTCCTGCGCGAACGCTGTCGGTGGGGTGAAGGGTGTCGGAGTCGCCACCCGGCGGCCGTTCACGAACACGGTCCACGACAGCTCCACATCGTCCTTCTGAAAGTCGAGTTTCTGGTGGCCGAGCGACACCTCCACGCCGCCGGACACCACCGCCAGTTCGTCTATCCGCAGTTCGATCTCCGTCCCGCCGAACACGGCAGTCGTCTCTGTAAGAGCCATACACCCCGTTTTCAGGCGTGCGGGGTTAAATCCTCACCCGCTACTGCGTGTAGAACGTCACTTCGACCTCCTGCGTGTCGTTGCTGTTGTCCGCGATCCCGACGCGCCCGACCGCGTTCTCGATGATGGTGACTACGAAGTCGTCCTGCCCGACCTTCGGCCACCCTGTCCCCCCGAACGTCGGGATCGCGGTCACTTGCCAACTGACGGTCCCCTCCGGTTTCGAGTAGAACCCCGTAAAATCCGGCTGGATCGTCTGCGTTTGGACGACGGGCGTGAGGCCGCCGCCGGTGCCTAACCGTCTCAACCGAGTCACCCACCACTCTCGATCGCCACGTCAGCAGTCGCTACTGATCCGGCCGGCGACGTGAGAACGACCCGGACGAACCGCGATCCCGTCTCGAAGTCGTCGCGCAGCGTCGTGATCCCGGTTAGGTCCGAGTCGGTCGAGCCGTCCCGGGAAGAAGCGTTCTCGAAGTATTTGACTCCGTTTGGGGAGGTGTCGAATCGCACGTCGATCGCCGCCTCCGCGTCGATGGAGACGGTCACGATGGAGTCCGAGCGCGTGTCGAGAGACGCCAGCGTGTCGCCCGCCGAGGCGTTTGTCCCCACGTCCACGTCGTTCTCGAACGTGGTAGAAGCAGAGGCCAGCGCGTCGAAAGCGGCCTCAAAGGTGTCACCGAGGGCGGTGAAGTCCTCCGACGACGCGGGATCTTGAAGCGTCCCGTCAGCGCCCCGAACCTGTACGGCGTCGGTCGAGCCGGACTGGACGTTGAACGAGCCGTTGATCAGGTTCTCACCCACGTCCAGACCGGCGTGAGAGATGATGATCCGGCCGTTGTCGGAGAAGATACCGTTGCCGATCCGGGTCTGCTCGACTGACTCCTGTGCGTCAGGGGTCCGGCGGAGCAGCACGTCGGACTGGTCAGGGTCGGTCACGTCGGCGCCCTTCGCAAGGTCCTCGATAGTGACCGTGAACGGCCGGCTCGCGTCGGTCGGGGTCTCCTCCGGGTCAGAGTCAAACTCCGGCTCACCGCTGTCTCCGAGCGAGACGATCCCGGCGTTCACGAGGCTGGCCCCGCCCACATCATCGAGCGGGATGATCAGGTCTCCGTCTCCGACCAGATCGTGCTGGAAGATGTCGAAGTCACCGCTCTCTGACGTGACGCCCCCGCGGAACACAGCCTTGGCGCCGTCTTGGAGTAGGAGGTTCCCCTCCCCACCAGCGAAGGCGACAGCGCCGTCTGGTCGGCCAGCTATGATGTCTTCAGGCGGGCGAAGCGTCATGCCGTCACCTCCTCAATCTGGACAGTCGCGGTCACGAAGTGGTCGTTGCTGGGATCGGTGTTGGCGAACGAGTACACAACCTCGTCGCCGTCGCTGACTTCGGTGTTCGGGGTGTTGATAATCGGCTCGTCTCCGAGGGGCACGTAGCGAGCCTCTTCAGGGTCGTCGCGGGGCATGACGCGGACGCCCGAGGCGTAGGAGAACTGCGCGCCCACGGACTGCTGTGCGGCGCCCGTGGAGACGACTCGAAGCTGGCGGACTACACCGTCGAAGTCTATCTCCCTCGTGACCGTTATGGGGTCGTTCTCTGTGGTGTCAGCGGGCACAAGCGCGCTCATGTTGAACAGGTAGGTCGATGGCTTCGGCCCGGGGTCAAAGTCTTCGTCAGCAAGCGCCTGCGCCACCGCGTTGCTGGCCTCGGTCTGCTGCCGTAGCTGCCGCAGTAGCTCCTCCTGCTGGTTGCTGATCTGCTCCGCCCAGTTGTCGAGGCGGCGAAGCGACTCAAGCACTCCTGTTGGGTCGTCAGGGAACGGGTCGTCTTCGTCCATACCGAGAGGTATGGAAAGCCGGGGGTAAAACAGTAAGCCTTAGAACTGGACCGACTTGCGCGGGATCACGACAGGCTGCCCGGCCCCGTTGAAGTTGTCGAGGCTGGCCGCGACCTGCTCCAGTCTGAAGGCGTACCCGGTGAACGTGAGTGGGATGTCCACAGCACCGCCCGTGTTGTTCTTCACCGTGAAGTACGGCGGGTTGTCCTCCCACACGAACAGTTCGGTGAACTGACTGAGGTGCTGGTCTACGACCGAGCCACCCGCGGTGTCGTCGGTGTAGACGGCGCCCGTCTCGTTCGTGAGGACACCGCGGACGTTCTCAGTCTGGTAGAGAGGCGCCTGCTTGCCGTCGTGGTCGATCTCGATCTCCACGTCGTCGGGAAGCTGCTCGGGCAGCTTCAGCAGGCGGTACTGGGCGAGAAAATACTCGTCCATCTCGATGTCAGTCAGTTCGCGCTTCTCGATCCCGCCGTCAGACGGGGTGAAGTTCTCCTCAAGCTGGATCTCGGGGAGGACGTTGTACGCGCGGACGGCGTAGATAGCGCCGTCGCTGACATCATCAAACTGTACGAAGCCGCCGGGGCGGGCGATTGGCTCGAACCCACCGTTGAACGCTCCTTGTGGCATGGTACCAGCCGATTTCACTCTCGGCTGACTCGAAGTACCCCGGCCGCATACTAAAAGGTTCTCCGGTGTAGAACATGGTGTATGGTTGAACCTGACCGCGGTGCCATCATGCTCGCAGACTACATGATGGGCCGCGACGACATCATGCGGGCGATCCTCTCCGAGACCATCGAGTCGTCCCGGGATGGCGCCCCGAGCGAGTCCGGGAGAACGTACTGCGAAGCGTGGGGGTCCGTCCTGCCGCCCGCCGATAGCGGCCCCTCCTCGATCCAGCTTCAGACCTGCCTGTCGGGAGCGGTCGGGGTGTGGCACACACACCCCGGCAACCGAGGGCTTACAGACCCCATCAACAGCCTCCCAGACATGGCTAACGTCGTCTTTGGCTCGGTGGACGTTAGTATCGTGCCGGGCACGGAGAACGCCGACATCGTGGTCGGGCCGGAGGACCCGTCCGCCGCCCGAGAGGCGTTCCGGCAGGCTGTCGGCGCTGACCTGCGGAGCGCCAAGGACGTTCGGGACGCGATAACGGCCCGCCGCTTCGACCAAGTTACGTCCCGCGAGCGAGCGAGGGAGGCGCTGTCTGGGCTGATCGTCCAAGGCAAGACCGGCTACTCCGACATCGGGCCGGCACAGGAGCCGATGGTTGCGAACCAGCACGCCGCTGGTGATCAGGCTGTGTGCGCCTGCTCAACCAAGCCGAAGGCCACCACGCCCACGTACCCGTCTGAGTGCTTGGAGGAGGCAGACAAGGAGTTTGAGGCGGCCGCCTCGAACGTCTCGGAGCGGATCGACAACCTCAACATCGGCAGTATCGCCATCTCGGCCGCGGTCGGTAACGTCGTCGGTGAGGTAGTGAACCGCGTGCTGTTCGACTAACGACTCCCCCCTTCTCCCGACGCCCACGAGGGCACGTCAGCGTCCACGTAGCGGGCGTACTTCGCGGTAGTAGACGGGTTCTGGTGGCGCGCTCTCCGATACACGTCTCCGAACGAGGAGCCGGCCTGTAGCATATGGAGAATCGGGGTGTGGCGGCCCCACGAGTGGCTGCCTGCCTCGTGGTGGTACAGGCGGAAGTGGTCTGACCACGCCTGCTTTGTCCAGTCTCCACCGTAGGTGTTCGTGAACAGCCGGTCCGTGTCGGCCTCTCTGCCGTCGAGGTAGTCGCGGAGGATGTCTACGGTCTCGTCGCCAAGCGTTAGGGTCGAATCTCGGGACTTCTTCGTGGCCGTGACGGCTAACTCCCCGGCGTCGAGGTTTAGGTCGCTCACGGACAGTATCGCTAACTCCGACGCCCGGAGTATGGCGTCATAGGAGACTGCGAGGGCAGCACGGCAGCCGTAGCAGCTACACGCCTCTGGAGCCTCCTCGATGGTCTCCCAGATCACGTCGCGCGTAAGGTACGTCGGGTCGAACGGCTCCGGCTCGCCACGAACGATGTCGTCCGGCTGCTCGGGGACGTTTATCCCGTACTGCCGCCGCGCCCACATGACGAGAGCAGACGCGGCCTGCGTCCGGGACGAGTGCGAGTAGGAGTCGGGCGCGGGGCGCCCAGTCGCGTTGGTCCACGGGTAGTCCGTCCGCCGCTCGTTGTCGAGAAACGAGTCGAAGTCCTCCAGTATCGGGAGCGTTGGGTCGGCGTCGGTCCACGTCTCGAACCGCCTGATCCACAACCAGTAGGCGTCAAACGTGTCCTCGGAGATGGAGCGCCCAACGACCCGCTCCTTAAACTCGAACTTCTCTTCCTCTGAGATCGCGCTCATGTCTCCACCAAGCGGGTCAGGTGTGGTAAACCTTCGCCATTATTATTGTTCCTGAGCGTGAAGGGGGTAATGCGTATGGCAAACGAGGCAAGCACACGCGAGGATCCGGACCTCGCACCGATGGAGAAAGAAGTCACGATCCGGGGGTCGAAAGACCAGAACCACCTGAGAGTCCACTCGGACCTGCCGGTAATCAACGACTACCTGCTGGAGCATCCCTCCGCAGAGATCATCGACCGGCGGACGAAGGACGGCGACATAGTTAGCGTGCTGGCCGAGATTCCCATCGGCCTGCTCACGCTGTCGAACAAGCCGCGGAAGTCGGACTACTACAGCGGCGTCGTTACGAACAGCGAACTGGTGGCGAGAACCGATGAGTAGCACACCCAAGGACTACCCCGACATCGAGCGAGTGAAAGAACAGGACGTGAGAGACCTGACCAAGGCCGAGTGCCTGCTGGAGATCCACCGGATCCTCGGCTACAACCGCCGCGGCGCTACCCAGCTTGGGAAGCCCGTTCTTAACAGCGCCGTGTGGCACCTGACCGGCACCCAGCCGGTGAAGCCCGAGCGGTTCCACACCGACCAGACGGTGCCCTACCGGCCGCTTAGGCGGCAGGTGGCTGACGCGAGCGGGTTCGTCTACGAGGCGCCAAACATGGCGACGGGCTCCGAGTCCAGCCCGTTCCGGCGCAACCAACTGCGCGCGCTCCTCCGCGCCCTTCGGAACACGAGCGACAAGCGCGTATGACTGCGCCACGCCCCTACTCCGAGAAGCCCCGCTGGGACGAGATCGGCGCGATCACCGTGATAGCCGGAGCCATTGTCACCGCTGTCGGGGTCGCAGCAGGCTGGCCCGAAGCCGGCCTCTCTGGTGTCCTGACGGTCGTTGCCGGACTGGTGATTCGCCTGCTCGCAGATATGGTGTGGGAGCCATGAGCGACGAGAAACAGCAGCAGGCAAAGTCCAAGAAGGACGATTGGCAGACGCCTGAGTGGCTATGGAAGACGATCGACCGGAACGACGAGATCGACCTCGATCCGTGTCCCGGCGTGGACACCGAGATCGGGAACCACAACATCGACCCGCGCCACCACGACGGTCTCGACTACCCGTGGGAAGGCACCGTGTTCGTGAACCCGCCGTACTCGGAGAAGGCTGACTGGTTAGAGAAGGTGGTCGAGGAGACCAAGCGGAACACGGTGGACACGATCTACGTGATCACCCCCGACTCGACCGACGTTGGCTCGTGGTGGCACAAGTGGATCGCGCCCCACGCCAGCCACACCATCTTCTTCGAGCATAGAGTGAAGTTCGTGAAGCCGGAGACCGGCGAACAGGCCGGCAACCCGCCCGGCGGCACCGCCCTCCACATCTTCGGTAAGGTGCCGCACCGAGTCATAGAAGCGTTCCAGAACGGCGAACGCGGCGTTGATGTTGTGACTCGGGCGTCGAGGTTCGACTGAGGGAGAAAAGCCCTCAGTCGGCACAGACCACCAGTCGGACTGCTTCTCCCCTACCCGAAGAGACGCAGCGTATGAGTCGAGCAGCAGGGGGTGGTACTGTTCGCCCCACCCAAGGCGAGACAGCGGAACTCGGGAGCCGGCGAAGCTCACGGTCGGTGACGCGGTTGGTCGTTGGCACGAGGCACGCCCATCATCGGAAGGGTCACGTAGCCTCCCTCGGGCACCTCAACGTGAGGAACGCCGGAAGAAAAAGGTGACGGCCGTTACGCAGTCGAGGGCAGGTACTTGTCCGTGTAGTCGAACTGGTCGCGGAACACGAGCAGGTTCTCAGCCGCCCGCGTACATCCCACGTACCAGACGCGGCTCTCGGCGCGCTGCTCCCTCGGATCGCTGCGGATGTTCCGCTGGACAGCGCCCGGGATCCCGTCGTACAGCGCCACCGTGTCGGCCTCCTTCCCCTTGCTGGCGTGGATCGTCAGCACGTCCGGGACAGGGGCCGACTCGATAACCGGGAACGGGCGCTCGTACCGCTCCAACGCCGCTCTCAGCGTGTCCTTCGCGTCGTAGGCGAGCAGATGGCCCACCGAGTCCGGCCCCTGCGTCATGTCGTCCCAGAACGACGGCTCCACCCGCGGCATTAGGTCTGTGCCCTTCACCTCACCGCTACCCTTGGCGAACGAGCGGACGGACTTCTTGGTCTCGTTGAAGTAGCCGGCGGGCGTGTACCGGACGAGACGCTTCGCCTCACCGGACTCCAGCGTCACGTTCTCGGGGAGACGGACCGAGGAGTCCACATCCTCCTGCTTGTACCGGGCCATGCCGGTCTGCCCAGTCTGCGGGTTCACGTTCTCCACCGGCCGGGCGTTCCGGATCTTCTGGAGCGCGTTGAACAGGTCCAGTAGCGTCTGCGAGGTGTTCCAGCCGCCGATACCCTCCTGCGAGCGGAAGACTACGCCCCGCTGCTTCAGGTCGGCCGCTATGTCGTAGAGTTGGCTCTGGGTCCGGGCGAGATACATCGTAGACTCCTCGCCGTAAGCATCTATCACACCATGAGGGTCGCCCTTCACGGCCTGTACCTCACCCCCCTCAGCGTCCGGCTCGATCTCCGGCGGATCGTGGTTGATCACCCCGCGTGCGTAGCTCCAGACGTTCGAGGGGACGCGGTAGGTGCGGTCGAGCAGCACCTCGGGCAGGTCCAAGTCGGTGAAGAACGACGGGTCGGCGCCCTTGTAGGAGTAGATAGCCTGTAGCGGGTCGCCGCCGACGATCACGGTGTCGAACCCGTCGAACCAGCCCTCGCAGATGGACGCCATGATCGGCGTCATGTCGTGGTACTCGTCCACGACCAGAACGTCCCCGGACGGTCGCAAGCCGCCCTCGTCCACCTCGCGGAGCATCCCAGCGAAGTCCCGGAGCGGCTTGCCATCCTCGTTGCCCTCGGCCTTGTACCGAGACCACGCCTGCGAAAACTCCTCGAACGACGGCGGGGAGATGGCTTGGTCCTTGATCTCCGCGTAGTTGGGGGCGCGGATGAACGAGTGCTGCTTGTTCTCCACGCACCAGTCGTAGGCGTCGAACAGCATGGTCCCGATCGGGTCTCGTTGAGAGGGCGCGTCGTCCCACTCAGACCCGTGACCGTCGTACTTCGCGGTGTACTCTTCGAGCATAAACTCGCGGCGGTGCTTCTTCTCGACCACCGCTGCGTCCGAGGTGATCCGGTTACAGACAGCGTGGAGCGTCCCGAAGTGGCGCGTGTCGTTCTCCCACGGCTTCTGGTACTCCTGCTCCGAGATGTACCCGCGCTCGTGGAGACGGCGCAGAAACTCTTTCGCCATCTCCTTCCGGTAGGTCACGAACACCACGTCGTTCGGCTCGTAGCCGTCTTCCAGCAGGCGCGTGACGCGCTCCAGTAGTTGCGTGGTCTTCCCTGTGCCCGGAGGCCCGTTGAGCTTCACCGAAGCTCTCGGGGGGTACTGTTCGCCTTTGAGGCCGAACTGCTGGGTCATTTATCCACCACCACCATCTCAACCCCGTCGTACAAGTCCAGTTCGCCCTCGGGGGTGATAGAGCCAACATCTACAAGGCCACCACCACCTGTCTCAGGGCAGCTATGTTCGGTGGCAAGGAACCCCCGATCGAGCGTGGGCTTCAACTCCGCCCCACAGAGCCGACAGTAGAAGCGGGGGTGCTTCAAAGCGTCTTCACCCCCTCGTCTTCATCTTCTCCATCAGGATCTTCTGGAGCGGCCTTTGGCTCAGGCACGAGGTAGCCTTCGTCCTCGATCGCCTCCAAGTCAAAGGGCCACCACATCATCCGCACGCCGTCGAGGCGCAGCCGGCGGGTCTCGCCGGCCATGAACGGCTCCACGTACTCCGACACCTGCCTGAGACTGTACTCCTTGTCTTCTATCCAACTCTCCACCGTCTGCGAGGGGACGAGGACTTCGCCCGCGGCTTTGTCCACTACGACGCCATCTACCCCGGTAGAGGCCAAGTCGTCCAGCGTTGGAACGGCTGTCGCTGACTGGATACTGCTGAGTACCTTGTCCCGGCACAGCCCCTCTTGAGACAGCGGGTCCACATCCGCCTTTCGCACCTCGCGCAGCCACTCGTTCGCCTTCTCCCGAAACTCGGAGTCATCAAAGTCCGGGATGAAGTTGAACACCGCAGCGTACTTGTTCGCAAACTCTTGGGCGATCCCGTAGCCGTACACCCTGTCCATCTCAATCTCTGAGCCGTCAGGGTAAACGAACGTCCACGTCGTGTCGGCGCCCTTGGTCTTTTTCACCTGAATCGGCTCCCGCCACCCGCGCTGTTCCTCGTACTCCCGCTCCTTCTCCATCATCTTGCGGAGAACCGTCTTCCGCAGCGGAGTGACATCGGAGAGAGCATCGACCAGCCGCTCGGCGCGCGGAGTCTCGGGCGCGGTAGTAGAGAGGATACGCTCGACCATAGCATCCGAATCGCCGCGGGCCTCTATGATGGCCTTCGCTGCTGGCTTCACCTCCAAGTCGCTAAAGTCGTTGCCCTCGTAGAAGTAGTCGTTAGGGTCTGTCCCCTCTGGTAAGTTCACCATCGAGGTTTGGACCCCAGCCGACATCAACTCCAGCGCAAGGTCGATGGCGTCCTTCTGCCCACCGTCGTCTGGGTCGAAGCAGACCACAGCACTCCCGGCGTCCTGAGCCTGTCCGATGATCTGGTTCGTTTGGAAGGTGGACGGGTTGGTCGCAACGGCAGTAATGGCCTTCACTCCGCCGTTCTCTCCCAGAGCCATAGCGTCCTGTATCCCCTCAACGATCCAGACAGGCTCTCCAGACCGAGCGTCGTCCCCGCTGTAGACGTGGATCGGCTGCTCAAGGACGCAGGTGTCGTTCATCGGCTTCTTGTACTTAGCGTCACTCTCCGTGTCCTCTGTCGCTCTGCCGGTCCAGTAGCGGGCCTGTCCACGGTCGTCCAAGTACGGGTAGATGATCCGGTTGCGGACGTGGAGCGAGTTGTTATCGCGGTGAAGGCCGATGTCCTGAAGCGCCTGCTGTGACAACTCCTCCAGCAGGTCCGCGTGAACCTGTGGGTTTAGGTAGCCTATACGGGCTTCATCGATCATCTCGTCGTCAAACGGCCGCTTGTCCTTGATAACCCCACGAACGTTCTGGTCCCCGATCATGGCGTCGAGGTTGTCGTGGAGGATGTCTACCGCCTTGTCGAGGGCGTACCGGGCCTTCTCCTCGTCTGAGATAGAGGAGTCGTCGCGCGCCTCCTCGTAGCTGTCGGGCGCGCTGTTGCTCAACTCAACCCCAGCGCGGTCAGCGCCCTCCTTCAGCGCCTCCACAAACTCGTCGTCGGTCAGGGGCAGGTCTCCGCACGAGCAGATACCCTCCTCGACAGCTATCCACTCGAAGATACCGCCTCCTGTGCTGTGAGAGTAGCAGTACCAGCCGCCGTCGTCCGTGACGATCAGGTTCGGCGTGCCGCCTCCAGAAGAGGTGTGTCCATGCTCCGGGTGCGTACACCGGCCCACACGGTCGCCACCGTCTTGCTCTGTCCAGTCAGTCGCGGACCGCTTGATTTCGCGTGCTACACTTAGTGACCGCCGTATCGCTTCGATCTCGTCTTCGCTCATAGTTGGCGACAGAAGGCTCTACGCAAGGATTAAGGACCATGCCCCCCAAAACCGAGTTGAGTGAGTGAGGGTGGGGTCCTTCTCCCCGCCTGCCTCTGTCTACCCAGCCGTTAGTCTGTCCAGCACTTAATGCTGGCGGGTTTCGCGCTATAGTCGGACACGGTGGACAGAGGGTGATTGACCGTTTAGAGCCTCCTCCACTTGGGAAACAGCAGTCTCAGCCTCGCACTCGGCCTTCTCGCGCTCGGAAGGTGGACAGGGCTAATCGGACCGCTCACCGTACTCACGCGCCCGCGTGTAGAGGGGAACACCCTCGGTGTCCACCATGTTCCACCCACACCCCTCCGCGCGTTTCGGGAGATTGATCGACCTTTCGCTCTACGCGCGTGCCCGCGTTGTAGCCGAGCAGGATGGACAGACACCTCTACCGAGGATGGAAAGCGGACCGCGAGAAGCAGCCTACTCGCCCGAGTGGGAGCCGCTGTGGCCGGCTTTCGCCTGTTGCGAGGCGAACAGCGCGCCACAGTCGTCGCACTCGTGGACTTCGCCCGACACCACCGCGTAGGTGGACGGCGGGTTCTCGAACTGCTCCGCGGTGATCAGCGCGCCGTCACGCTGGAGGCGCGCGGTGTGGTCCGAGTCGGGTCGCTGGACAGGGGCGCGGGAGTCCGCGGTGTCGTCCAGCGGCACTCGGATGGTGAACATGGCGTTACTCCACGAGCGCGAACACGGTCACGTCGGTCGCTCCGCCCGTGCCCTGATTGACGGTGACATCCGCGGCGTCGGTACCGGACGAGACGCCGACCGAGCCACCGCCACCGGGGATGTTTGCCCACGCGACGACGTTGCCGCCGTCGTCGGTGGCGACCGGGCCGTCCATCGTCACTTCGTCCCCGTCCGCGACGTTCGCGGTGACAACGGAGAGACTGTAGGCGCCCGTGTCGCTCGTCTTGGCTGGCGAGGGAAATGCGCTGAAGATGCTCATGGGTTGTTACTTCTGGGAGAGGACGCGGCTGGTCGGCTCCAGCGACTCGGCCTCGGCTTCTGCGACGACGCCGTGGTAGATCACCTGATCGTCGCCCGCCTCGGTGGCGTACTGCTTGATGAAGCCGGACTGGGTGGCGTTGAAGACGATGGGGTCCGAGAACAGCACGGTGTCCTCGGGGTCGGTGAACAGGCCCTCGACGTTGGCCTGCTCGAACCGACCGCCCGTGGTCGTCTCGAAGAGGATCTGGGTGGTCTTGGGGTCGGCCGAGCGGTTCGTGACCGCGAAGATGGCGATCATCTTCTGGTCGGCCTTGGCGTCCGAGTCCACCTCGTAGACCTCGTTGTCGCTGTCGGCGCCGAGGCCGGTCTGGACGAACTCCCGCGTGTCACCGCTCCAGCCGTTGTCGCCGCCGGTTTCGAGGTCCAGCGACGGGAGAAGCTGGCGGACGGTGACGCCGGCAGCGGTGTCGGCGTCGATGCCGGTGGAGGCGACTGCCTCCTGTTCGAGGGTGCGGCGCGCGTTGACTTCAGCGGACTGAATGTCCGCAGTCGTAGCCGCGGCGAAGACGCCGCGATCGTTCTGAGGCATAGCGACTGAGTGTACCTGCTGTCCGAGGTTATATACTTGCTGAGGAACCACACATGGGTATGGATTTCAGCGATCTACCGGGAAGGGGGCCTGAGAACATTGTTATCGAGTGTTCGCCCGAGACGAAGATGGTGTGGCAGGCGCTCTTGCCGGGGTACGACTGTAAGGCGGGCCTACTCGGCGCTCTCCTGACCGCGTATGAGACCACGCCCCGGGACATCCGGTCTACGTCCCCGCCGACTCCATCCTCGCGCAAGCGTGCTGGGAAGCCCCGGAAGCGAATACGGATCAAGCTGACGGCTGACTTGAAGCAGCGGTGGCTCTCGATGGGCGAGGGGTACGACAACTACGAGGACCAGCTACGGGCGCTCATGTCGGCGTACTCGAACACGGTGTCGAGGTGCGCCGCTGTGCGGGTTGAGCTATAACAGAAGGGGTTTTCTCCCTACCTTCAGCCCATGAGGGACTGAAGCGGGGAGTCGTTGTTCTGCGACGACGGCGGGGCCGGCGCGTTGGCCTGCGTGGAGCCGTTTGAGGAGCTACCCGCAGACACTACACGAGCGTTTCCCGACCGGCTCCGGGTGGCGCTCTGCGCGCGGCGCGTGGCGGTGGCGCCCACGTCGGTAGACAGGATCGCGTTGATCCAGTTCCCGCCACCGAGGACGAGCCCACCGAAGCCGGCGAGTGCGAGCAGGAGGCCCGGCGTACCGCCGACCTGAATCCCGAGGAACCCGAGAAGTGCGCCCGCAGCCATCTTCACGGTCCCGGTGAGGATCCGATCGACGGCGCTCCCGCCGGTCGAGTTGAACCCGAGAGCCGGGACGAGTCGCCCGGCGAGTTGCGTTGCGAGGACGCCGCCGACTGCGGCGGTAGTTCCGATCACGACTGCTCCGGTGATGTCACGGTTCTCCACGATGTTGGTGAACGAGTCCGAAAGGGACTCAACCTGTGGCGTAACCATACACGCCTGCTTTGGGGCCGCAGTAAATATAGGTTGGGGCCGGACAGTCGCTACTTCTCGACGCCTAACTCGTCCAGAACGTCGTCCGGGTCCCGGTCGGGGTACAGTTGGTCGGCCACTCCGCGGACTTGATCGCGGTGGTACATTTCGGGGATGGAGTTGACGCCCACCCACTTGAGCCACGTCGCTGCGTAGTTCTTCTGCTGGTCCACTACCTCTTTAGGGACCTGCTCGTGGTCGAAGATCAGGAGCAGCGCCTCGACGGTCCACGGGTCTCGGAGCCGGCCCTTCAGCTTCTTCGCGCCGGAGACCGGCTTTTCCCGCATTTCTGCGAAGACGGCCATGAGATCGGCAGCCGCCTCGTTGAACCGCTCGGTCTGCTCGTCTTCGGTGAGCGATTCGTAGTGCGCGCGCACCTGAGCGGTGTCCGCGTCGTCCTCTCGCGCGCGCTTTCGGACCTGTTCGAGGTGTGGGACGACTTCTTTGTCTACGCCATTCTTAAGCGCGGACTCGATGGCGTCCTGATCCAGCGCCTCCAGCACCGAGTTAGCCATGTCGCCGTCCATGTTCTTCAGCATGGTGGCGAGGGTTCCTCCAGCCATTTATTCCTCTACCTCCTCGTCGTCCTCGTCCGGGGTATCTGTTTCGGCCAACTCCGCCTCGCCCTGCTCTCTGAGCGGGGAGGACTCCTCGGTGGACTCGGACGGGTTGGACATGGCTGGCTGCTCGGCCTGTTGCTGTTCCTCCTGTACGACTTCGACGCCCCGTGACTGCCCTTGCTGAGGCTGGGCCTGCTGGGCCTGACGGGGCTGCTGGGGCTGGCGGGCCTGCTGAGGCTGCTGCTGGGCCTGCTGGGCGGCCGAGTTGATACCGCTCGTCAGGTTGGAGAACGCCTCGATCGCCTTCTCGGTCGCCGCGGGAGAGACGGCCTCGGCCAGCGCGCGCTTGAACTTGGCCTCGTCCTTCACCTCCTCGGTCTCCGCTTTCGCCTTGATAACCTCCGGGTCCATCTGGGACTCGATCACCGTGGACAGTACGTCGGGGTCCTCGATCTGCTGCGCGAGGGCCGCGATCGCTCCGATGGTCCCGGACTCCTGCCCGCCTGTCTGGGCTGGGGTAGGCGACGGGGTGCTTCCCCCTTCCATCTCGGAGACTTTTGCCTCCAGCCGGGCGAGCTTCGAGTCCACCTGCTCGTTGACCTGCTGGATCGCCTGCGTCAGTTCCTCGTTCTGGTCCCCGCTGTCGCCCATCTGGTCGAGGGTCTGCTGGATCTCCGCGATCTCCTGAATCTGCTCGGACAGCGAGTCGGACTCGGACGGTGTGGACGGTTGCTGGGGCTGCTGGCCCTCTATCTGCTGCTCCAACATCTCCAGAATCTTCTGCTGGAACTGGTTGAGTCCCTGCTCACCGCCCTGCCCGCCGCGGGGCTGGCTCGGCTCGTTCCCGCGCGGGGGCTGCGGGCGCCCGCCCATCTCTTCCGGGGTCGGCCGCTGGGACATCCCGGCGGGGTTCTGCTGCCCGGGCTGTCCGTACCCCTGACCGTGGGGGTTCTGCTGGGGAGCCTGCGATCGATCCCGTCCTTGGGCCTGCTGACCCCCGGGTGAAGGCGCTTGGATCTGGTCTCCTCGCGCGCCGGGCTGCTCGTCTGCCGGTCCCTCGATGCTCGGGCCGGCCTGATCGTACTGAGACACGTTCCCGCTCGTGTCGGCCTCGCGGAGGTAGCGTGGGTTCCCGGTCGTCTTCGTCAGGAGCAGCGCCCACTCCTCGCGCTTCACGAGGTCTTCGTTCTTCTGGAGCTTGCGGTTGATCTCCATCCGGTAGTTCTTCACCGCCCGGCCGATGGTCATGCGCTTGTTCGTGATCTTCAGGTCGTTGAGCCGCCCGGACACGTCGTCGGGCGAGAACACGGTGTACTGATCCTCGAACTGCCGCAGGTACTCGATGTGCTTGTCCTTGATGTCGGGGTCGGTGGCGAGTACGTCCCACAGGATCTCGTTGGGACTCGGCGGCTCGTCTTCGAGGATGTCTGCGAACTGCTCCTCGACGGGCACGGACTCCTCTACCTCCTCGACCATCGTGCCGCCGTCTGTGGGTTCCGGCTCCGGCTCGGGTTCCGGTTCGGGTTCGCTGTCAGCCCCCTCCTGCTCCAGTTGGCGCCGGTTGATCCACTTGTTTACCGTCGTCCGCGAGTAGTCTATATCGTCGTGTTCGGCAACCTCACGGACTGTACGGTCGTCCTCGTACAACTCGACCATCCGGTCTACCTCCTCTTCGGTGGGTGGGTCGTTATCGACCATGCGACTACGTGTCCGCCCTACCGGATGATAAAACCTGCCTCCGGCTGCGGACATGGCGCTGACACGGTGCTGACGGGCCGGGTATAGAGGCTCCACGGGTACCCTATCGCCCCGCCGTATGGGACTCTCATAGATGGTGGTGGTCACTCTGACACAGCGCGGTCGGTCGCGTGCCCCCCCTACCGGACTGCGCCGGGACGGGATCTATTTTTTCGCTTTTCGCTCATGCGCGCGGGCGCGAGTGGCCGGCGCGACCGGACCGATCGGGCGCGACTGGCGCGCGTATGTCGGCCGGATCGTGAGACGCCCGAGAGACGCCGAGAGACGCCGCGCATAGGACTCTTAGCGGCCGGTACGACGCGAGTATCTCGGCCGCTCTTAGCGGCCGCTCTCGGCCGCTCTCGGCCGCTCTCATGGATCGGCCGCTCTCGACCGGCCGGCGCACGGGTTAGAACCAAGCTTCTAACTCCGAACATACCAATACATATCTACGGCCGCAAAACGCTTTAGAGCCGTTCTAAAGCGAGCAAAAGCTCTAATCTCTACTTCGCAAGTCTTAAGTATATCAAGGCGCAACACGTAAATGCGAAGGTCGGGCGCGAAAGCGCGC
>NZ_CAKZRO010000114.1 GCF_937146585.1 uncultured Halorubrum sp.
CTCGCCCTCGATCACGTCCCGGACGGTGAGCGTCGTCCCGTCGACATCGAACGCGATACGCCCGTCCGGTGACCCGTCTTTCACGAGTTCATTATCTTTCACCAACACGTATGAGGGCATCGATAATCACGCGGTAACAGGATTCTGAAACGTGTTCATAGATTTACGTGGCACGGTCATCCCTGTCCTGACAACAATGTTAACACGGGTGCGTGCGGAGCAGAACACATGAACGGCACCGGCTCGGAACCGATCGACCGCGCGCTCGCCGCGGCGTTTCCTGACCGCGAGGTCGACCGGCTGACCGGCGTCGGCCCCTCCTGGAACGGCGCCAACGAGACTGTCGGCGTCGTTTTCGCCGACGGCGGACGGGCGTTCCTCAAGGTCGCCGTGACCGACGAGAGCAACCGGCTCGCCCGGGAACGCGCCGTGCTCCGATACGTCGGAGCGCACGGCCAACTCCCGGTCCCCGAGGTGCTGGCGGCCGATCCGGACGGCGACCCGGCGTACCTCGCGACGGCGCCCGCGCCCGGTCGGGGGCTGTTGGACGTGTACGACGCGGCGAGCGATGACGAGCGCGAGCGACTGCTCCGCCGCGTCGGCGCCGCGCTCGCCGCGCTCCACGCCGACCGGTTCGCGAGCCACGGGGAGATCGTCGGCGCGGGGAGGGAACGCGGGAGCGCCGCAGCGGGAGAGGCGACCCCGGACCCCGACGGACCGACCGGACTCGCGATCGAGTTCGCGTCGTGGACGGACGTGTTGCTCGCCACTATCGAGCGGACGCGCGAGATCGGCACTTCGGAGCGGCTCGCGGACCACTACGACGCCGTCGTCGACTGCGTGTGCGCGAACCGGGACCTGCTCGACGGCGCGCCGGCGGCGCTGCTCCACGGCGACGTCACGAAGCCGAACCTCTTCGTGACGGCCGAAGGTGACGGGGCGGACGCTACCGACGGCCCGGGCGTCGCGGCGATCGACTGGGAGCTCTCCCACGCCGGCGACCCGGCTCGGGACCTGGTGCGCGCGGAGGACCAGCTCCTCAACGGGTTCGACTCGACCGGACCGGAGCGGTTCGCCTCCGCGCTCCGCGATGGGTACCGCGAGCGCGCCGGCGGGCTCCCGAAGGGGTTCGAGCGACGTCGGCCGATCTACGAGGCCGTCCGGATGCTCGGCCGCTCGGGATTCATCGACCAGTGGGTACCGTACCTCGACGAGCCGCTCGACGACTTGGTCGAGCGCGCGGACGCGGAGCTGCGGGCGCGGCTCAACGCAGTCTGACCGGGAAGCGGGTCAAGGGCGGCAGTCGGGCCGCCCTCGTCAGCGGTTCCACGCCGCGTCGTCGGGGTCGATCTGCCGGTCGCCGGGTTCGAGCGCGTCGATCGTATCGAGGTCGTCGTCGGGCAGGTCGACGTCGACCGCGCGGAGGTTCTCCCGCACGTGGTCGCCGCGCGCCTTCGGGATCGGCACGATTCCGCGATCGAGCGCCCACGCGAGCGCGACGACGGCGGGCGAGAGATCGTTCCGCTCGGCGATTTCGAGGATCGCCGGGTCGTCGAGCATCTCGCCGCGGCCGAGCGGGGAGTAGCCGACGAGGTCGTGGTCGAACTCCGCGGCGAGCTCGCGGAGCGCGGGCTGTCGGAACCGCGGGTGGCACTCGACCTGGTGGGCCGCGATCGGCGCGTCGAGGATCTCGCGCGCCTCGCGCAGCAGCCCGGGGGTGAAGTTCGAGACGCCGACGTGGTCGGTCACGCCCGCGTCGCGGAGGTCGTCGAAGGCGGGCAGCGTCGCCGCGGCGTCGTACGCCCGGATCGGCCAGTGGACGTACAGGAGGTCGACGCGGTCGAGTCCGAGCCGGTCGAGGCTCGCGCGCGTCGTCTCCCGCACGTCGTCGGGCGCGAGGTTCTCGGGGTGGACCTTCGTGGCGACGACCACGTCGTCGCGGTCGACGTCGCTCTGGGCGATCCCCTCGCCGACGGCCGCCTCGTTGTCGTACATCTGCGCGGTGTCGACGTGGCGGTAGCCGGCCTCGAGCGCCGCGACGACGGTCTCGGTACAGGTCTCGGGATCGTCGAGCCCGGAGGTTCCGAGCCCGATCGACAGGTCCAGCGGTGGCACGGGGGTCCGTTGCGAGCGCGGGGTGAAAAAGGCGCGCGAGCCGGCACGCCGCGATCCGGCGTCCCGTCCCGCAGGCTTAATTCGTCGCTCCCGTAGGATGGGCCGATGGTCACCGGTCCCGCGCTCTCGTCGGCCACCGACCCGGTCCCGCTTGGCGGGCTCTCCGAGCCGATCCTCGTCGACCCGGGACCGCGACTGCTGGGAGAAGTAGTCGAGGCGTACCGCGAGGTCGCCCCGGCGCTCGTCGAGCCGAGCCTCGCGAGCGGGGACAGCGGCGACGGCGGCGACGAGGACGACGGCGACAGCGGAGACGGCGACGGTACGACGCCGGCCGACGAGCTCCCGACGCTGCGGGTGTTCGCGGGGGAGTCCGCGATCGAGACCGCGACCGCCGGGTTCCGGGCGGCGAGCCGGCTCGCGGCGCTGCTCGACGCCGACGTCGTCGACCTCCGCGTCCTCGACGCGCCCCAGCCCAACACGGCGCTGGCCGGAGGCGACACCGGATACGCGTTGGTCCGAGGCGGGAACGGTGAGGGGCGGTGGCTCCGCGTCGGCGACGACGCCACGCTCCGCGGGCGCTACGCCTCCGAGTTCGCGGACGCCGACCGGTACCGGCTCCGGACGCCGAGCCGACGGCTGGTGTACGAGGGGTTCGCGACGCGGTGCGACGAGTCGGTCGCCGCCGCGGTGCTCCGCGCGCTCGACGTGTCCGCCGCTCCGGAGGATACTGGTGATTCGGCGGGATCCGGCGGCCCGAAGAGCCCGGCCGCCGGTCCAGATCCAGAGGAAACTCGGATTCGGGCCTACGCGGTCGGCGCGCGCGAGGGCGTCCTCGACCGCACTCTCCGGCGGGCCTGCGAGGACGCCGGGCTCGGGAGTCCCTCGACGTTCACGCGGATAAAACGGCTCCTGCGGGAGGCCGACCTGATCGAGACGGCCCCCGAGCCGCAGCCGGTGGGGCGGCCGCGGGAGCGGCTCGCGGCGCGCGGCGCGCTCGCCGCGGCCGAGACGCCGACAGAGACGATCGCGGCAGTGGAGGACGTCGCGGACTGACGCGGACCGAGCGACCGCGTCGGCCGTCAGTCGTCCTTCGTCTTGATGTCCGCGGAGAGGCCCTGCGCCATCTCGATCTCCTTGGAGTTGTTCAGCGTCCACGCGGTGCGGTCGGTGACGGCCTCGATCGCCTCGCGGGCGGAGGGGTAGCCGTTACCGGACTTCTTCACGCCGCCGAAGGGGAGCTGGACCTCCGCGCCGATACACGGGAGGTT
>NZ_CAKZRO010000115.1 GCF_937146585.1 uncultured Halorubrum sp.
GCCTGTTCGCGGGCGGGCTGGCCGTCGTGCTCGTCGGCGTCGAGTCGATGATCGGCATGACGCTCCAGGTCGCCGACGCGCTCGGCGCGCCGCCGTTCCTGATCTCCGTGACCGTGCTGTCGGTGCTGAGTTCGTTCCCGGACCTCCTCGTCGGCGTGAAGATGGGACAGGCGGGCGACAAGCGGGCGGCGGTCGCGAACGTCTTCGGGACGAACACGTTCAATCTCGTCGCGGCGCTGCCGATCGGCGTCATCCTCGCCGGCGGAGTGTCGATCGGGTTCCTCACCTCCGTCCCCCTGCTCCTGTTCCTGTTCTACACGACGCTCGTCGTCGTGGTGCTGTCCGCGACGGACTTCGAGATATCCACCGAGGAGGGGTACGTCTTCCTCGCGATGTACGCCGTGTTCCTCGGCTGGATGACGGCCGAGGCGCTCGGGGTCACCGCCTTCCTGACCGAGTCGACGCTGCGGACGATCGTCGGCTGATCGGCCCGCGCTCGCCTCCGAGAACTTTCCTGTTCTTCCGTTAGAATCAAACCGGCACGCGACCCATCGTATGGCATGAGCGCCGAACAGCAGGAACGGGCCGTCCGGTGTCTGGTCGCGAAGGTCGGGCTCGACGGCCACGACCGGGGCGCACACGTGATCGCGCGGGCGTTCCGCGACGCCGGCTTCGAGGTCGTCTACTCCGGGCTCCACCGGGCGCCGGAGGACATCGTCCAGGCGGCGGTCCAGGAGGACGTCGACGTGCTCGGCATCTCGATCCTCTCGGGCGCGCACAACACGCTCATCCCGAAGGTTATCGAGGGGCTCAAAGAGTACGACGCGTTCGACGACACGCTGGTCCTCGTCGGGGGGATCGTCCCGGACGAGGACGAGGCCGACCTGAAGGAGCTCGGCGTCGCCGAGGTGTTCGGCCCCGGGACGCCGATGGAGGAGACGATCGAGTTCATCCGGAACAACGTCCCGGAGCGCGCGTAGATGGGCGGGCCGGACGCACCCGCGTTCGCCGACGCGCCGACGCTCTCCGACGCGGACGCCGCGCTCGTCGAGGACCTCCTCTCCGGGAGCCACCGCGCCCTCGCCCGCGTGATCACGAAGATCGAGAACCGGACCCCCGGGTACCGGGCGATCGTCTCCGCGCTCCACGAGCACACCGGCGGCGCGGACGTGATCGGGATCACGGGCTCGCCCGGCGCGGGGAAGTCGACGCTCGTCGACAAGCTGGCGGCGACCTACCGCGAGCGCGGCGACACGGTCGGCGTGATCGCGGTCGACCCCTCCTCGCCGTACACCGGCGGGGCCGTCCTCGGCGACCGCATCCGCATGGGGTCGAACGTCGGCGACATGGACGTGTTCTTCCGCTCGATGAGCGCGCGCGGCCAGCTCGGGGGCCTCTCGACCGCGACCGCGGACGCGGTGAAGGCGCTCGACGCGTTCGGGAAGGACGTCGTCGTGCTGGAGACCGTCGGCGCCGGCCAGAACGAGGTCGACGTGGTCCGCACGGCCGACACGGTCGCCGTGCTGGTCCAGCCCGGCTCCGGCGACGACGTCCAGACGCTGAAGGCCGGAATCTTAGAGATCGGCGACGTCTTCGTCGTCAACAAGGCCGACATGGACGGCGCACAGCGGACCGTCGCCGAGTTAGAGGAGATGGTCCACCGCCGCGAGGGGGGCACGACGGGCCGCGGCGCCGGCCATCACGGCGCGACCTCGACGGCCCCGACCGGCGGCGGTCACGCGGCGGAGTCTCACGACGGCGGTCACGCGGCCGCCGAGGGGGACCGCCCCGGAGACGCCGACGACTCGTGGACGCCCGAGGTGTTAGAGACCGTCGCGAACAGCGGCGACGGCGTCGACTCGCTGATCGAGGCGTTCGACGCGCACGCGACGTACCTGCGCGACTCCGGCGAGATCGAGACGACCGAGCGCCGCCGGTACGCCGAGGAGATCCGCACGCTCGTCCGGGCCGACGTGGGGGCGCTCGCGACCGCCGAGATCGAGCGCCGCGGCGGGATCGACCGCCTCGCGGAGCGGGTCCGCGACCGCGAGACGGACCCGTACGCGGTCGCGGAGGCGATAGTGGGGCCGATCGCCGACTGCGTCGACGACGCGACCGACGGCGACCGCGACGACCGGGCCGACTGACCGCCTCGGTGCGGGTCGAATCCGGCCGCGGTCGCCCCCTCCGCACCGCCGCGTCCCACGGGTATAAGTCGCCAGCGAACCAACAGTTTCGCATGAAGCTCAGGAACCTCCTCGGAAGCGCCGCCCTCGGCGTCGGCGCGGTCGCCGCGATCAACACTGGCCTCCAGTACGAGGGCGAGCTGGAGTCCCCGCTCGACGGCGACGACGGCACCTTCCGCTGGCGCGGGATGAACGTCGCCTACACCGAAGCGGGCGACCCGGACGACCGGACGCTCGTGTTACTCCACGGGATCAACGCCGCCGGCTCTTCCGGCGAGTGGCGCGCGGTGTTCGACGACCTGGCGGCCGACTACCACGTCGTCGCGCCCGACTTCCCCGGGTACGGGCGCTCCGACCGACCGCCGCTGCGGTACTCCGCCGCGCTGTACGAGGACTTCGTCCACGACTTCCTCGCCGAGTTCGACGAGCCGGCGGTCGTCGCCTCCTCGCTGTCGGCCGCGTACGCGGCCGCCGCGGTCGACGACGCGGACGGCGTCGAACTGAGCGGGTTCCTCGGGGTCTGCCCGACCGCGACCGCCGGGCCGAGCCCGGCGAAGGGGTGGCTCCGCGAACTGCTCCGCGCGCCCCTCGTCGGGCGGGCGCTGTTCAACGTCATCACCGCGAAGCCGTCGATCCGCTACTTCAACGCCGACCACGGCTACGACGACCCCGCGAACCCGAGCGCGGAGTGGACCGACTACGAGTGGCGCACGACCCACGTCGAGAACGCGCGGTTCGCGCCTGCGTCGTTCGTCTCCGGCACGCTCAACAGCGAGATCGACCTCGCCGCGGCGCTCGCCGACTTCGACGTGCCGCCGACGATCGTCTGGGGCCGGGAGGCGACCGTGAGCCCCCTGACGGACGGCCGCGAACTCGCCGACGCGGCGGACGCGCGGCTCGTCGTCTTCGACCGCGCGCGGCTGCTCCCGCACGTCGAACACCCCGACCGCTTCGTCGAGACGGTCGAGGAGGCGCTCGTCGCCGGCGCGACGGCGTAGCGACCGGTCTCCCCCGCGATTCTCAGTCCTGAACATCGAACGATCACCGATAAGTACGCCACTCGCCGAGGGCTCGCTATGACGGACACGTTTCGTCTCCTGTGCGTCGACGACGAACCGGGGCTGGCCCGGCTCGTCGCGACGTACCTCGAACGAGACGACGACCTCGGCTGCGAGACCGCGGTCGAGACGGACCCCCGCGAGGCGCTCCGCCGCGTCGAGCGCGAGTCGTTCGACTGCGTCGTCAGCGACTACGACATGCCCGGCCTGACGGGCGTCGAACTGCTCTCGGCGGCGCGCGAGGTCGAACCGGAGCTCCCCTTCCTCCTCTTCTCGGCGACCGGCCCCGACGAGATCGCGGCCGAGATGGTCCGCGCGGGCGTCAGCGACTACGTCTCGAAACACGGGGGAGCGGACGGCTACACCGCGCTGCTCCGACGCGTCAAGCGCGCCGAAGCGGGCGAGTCCGGGCGCTTCGACGCCGGCTTCGAGGACGGCCGCCTCCGAGACGTCGCCCTCGACGGCGTCTGTACCGTGAGCCCGGACGGGACCTTCGAGTTCGTCGGCGAGGAGTACAGCGAGCTGTACGGGTACGACCCCGAGGAGCTCGAGGGCGAGCCGTGGCAGCGGCTCCACCCCGACGCCGAGGTCGAACACATCCGCACGCACGTCATCCCGGCCGTGACCGAAGGAGAGCGATGGAGCGGAACGAGCACGGGGCTCCGAGCGGACGGGAGCCGCTTCGCCGAGTCGAAGACGGTCAGCACCACCGCGGACGACCGGCTGGTCATCTCGGTGTCGCCGCTCGATACCGTCGCGCGCACCGCTGACGACTGAGCCGATCCCGCCCCGACTCCCGACGGTCTCTCACTCGTTGCGGCGGACGTACAGCGTCTTCTCGCACGCGGCGTGGACCGCCCCGTCCTCGTCGACGAGCGAGACGAGGTACTCGCGGTCGGTCGACTCGCCCGGGTCGAGCGCCTCGCGGATCGACTCGGTCTCGGCCGCCGGCAGCTCGAACTCCGCGTACAGCGTGTCGCGCCCGGGCTCGATGAACTCCAGCGCGGCCGACTTGTCCCACACGGTGAACCCGTCGCCGAGGACCCGGCGGAGCATCATCATGTACACCGGGTCGACGGCGGCGTAGATGCTGCCGCCGAAGATGGTGCCGACCGCGTTGCGGGTGCGCCAGTTCAGCGGGACGCGGATCCGGACGTACCGCCAACCGGCGGCGATGTGGTCGACCCGGGCCCCGGTGCCCCGGTACGCGGGGAGGAGGTTGAACCCGTACCGCCAGAGCCGCGTCCGGCGGCTCTCCGCCGGCGGGTCCTCGCGCAGGGGTCGCGGGTCGGGGTCGCGGTCGACCCCGGTCGGGGAATCGCTCACGGGGATCCGCGGCGGGCCGGCGACAAACCGGTGTCGGAACCGGCGACAACCGACCGGCGGTTGTACGGCGCGACCGTCCGACGGAGCCCGAAACGGGTATCCCCGCGCGACCGCAACCCGACACCGATGGAGTGCGACAAGTGCGGGGCCGACGCGATCCACCACGCCGCCTACTCCGGGGCCCACCTCTGTGGCGAACACCTCCGGCAGTCGGTCGAAAAGCGCGTGAAGCGTCGGGTCCGCGAGGACGGTCTCCTCGACCCGGACGCGACGCCCGACGACCCCGACCGCTGGGTGATCGGCCTCTCCGGCGGGAAAGACAGCGTCGCGCTGACGACGATCCTGGACGACGTGTTCGGCCGGGACCCCCGCGTCGAGATGCTCGCCCTGACCATCCACGAGGGGATCGAGGGCTACCGCGACGCCAGCGTCGACGCCTGCGTGGAGCTGGCCGACGACCTCTCGATGCGCCACGAGCTCGTGTCTTACGAGGAGGAGTTCGACGTCCGGATGGACGACGTGGTCGAGGACGACCCCGAGAATATGGCGGCGTGTGCGTACTGCGGCGTGTTCCGCCGCGACCTCCTGGAGAACTACGCCGCCGAGTTCGACGCGGACAAACTGCTCACCGGCCACAACCTCGACGACGAGGCCCAGACCGCGATGATGAACTTCCTCGAGGGCGACGTCCGACAGGTCGCGAAACACTTCGACGCCTCGCTCGGCCCCTTCGACGAGCGCGGGGACACCGACGCGTTCGTCCCGCGCGCCAAGCCCCTCCGCGACGTGCCCGAGAAGGAGATCGCGCTGTACTGCCACGCCCGCGACCTCCCCACGCACATGGCGGAGTGCCCCCACGCCGAGGAGGCGTACCGCGGCGAGATCCAGTCGACGATTCACGCCCTAGAGGAGAACCACCCTGGCGCCCGTCACTCGATCATGGCCGGCTACGAGGAGTTGTCCGCGCTCGCGGCCGACGCCTACCGCGGGGACGGCGACGGCGAGAACCCGGGCCTCTCGGAGTGCGAGCGCTGCGGCTCCAAGACGAGCCGCGACGTCTGCCGGAAGTGCCGACTGTTAGCGTCGATCGAAGCGGTGTAAGACACGCGTCGGCGCGCGAAAAAACGAACTGCGGTCGGTGTTCGGTCGACCGGGGTCAGCGGATGACGTCGAGCCCGTTGTTCTTCTCGATCTGGTCGCTGCCGCCGTCGGACTCCCACGCGCTGCGGTCGCCGCCGCCGGAGACCGCCGGCTCGCCGCGACCGCCCGCGGCCTCGTTCGCCTCGGCCGCCCGCGAGCGCGAGTCGCCGAGGTCCTCGCCGTTGACCGCGGCGCGGGACTTGTCGGCCTGCTTCTGGGTGGAGGGGCCGAGCACCTGCGCGCTCTGGACGCCCGTCATGATCGCCATGACGCGGACCTTCCCCTTGTACTCCTCCTGGATGCGTGCGCCCCAGATCACGTTGGCGCTCGCCTCAAGCCGCTCGGTGATGTTGTTCGCGATCCCCTCGGCCTCCTTCAGCGTGAGGTCCGGACCGCCCGTGATGTGGACGAGCCCGCCGGAGGCCCCGCGGTAGTCGACGTCGAGCAGCGGGTGGTTCATCGCGTCGTTGACCACCTCTTGGGTCTTGTTCTTGTCCTGCGTCTCGCCGACGAGCATGACCGCGACGCCGCCCTGGTTCATGATCGTCGACATGTCCGCGTAGTCGAGGTTGATCAGGCTCGGCTGGGTGATCGTCTCGGAGATCCCCTTCACCGTCTCCGCGATGATCTGGTCCATCACGGAGAACGCCTTCCCGATCGGCAGGTTCGGGACGTAATCGAGCAGGCGGTTGTTGTCGAGGACGATGATCGAGTCGGCCTCGTTGCGGAGGTCTTCGAGCCCCTCCTCGGCTTTCACCGTGCGGGCGCGCTCGACGTTGAACGGCGTCGACACCATCCCGACGACGATGGCGCCCTGCTCTTTCGCGATCTTCGAGACCACCGGCGCCGCGCCGGTGCCCGTGCCGCCGCCCATCCCGGCGGTGACGAAGACGAGGTCGGCGTCGCCGAGCACCTCTTTGATCGTCCCCTGGGCCATCTCCGTGGCGCGCTCGCCCATCTTGGGGTCGCCGCCGGCACCGAGCCCCTGCGTGAGCGACTTGCCCACGAGGATCTTGGTGTCGGCCTCGATCATCTTGAGGTGCTGTTTGTCCGTGTTGATGGCGACGGTGTCCGCGCCGTCGACGCCGATGTTGTACAGGCGGTTGACGGTGTTGTTCCCGGCGCCGCCGGCACCGACGATGACGATCCGGGGGTCCCCGAACTCGTCGTCGTCCATGTCGACGTCCATGTCGCGCTTCTCCGCTTCCGCGTTGTCGAGGGCGTCCTGAACGAGATCTTGCATCAGTTTACACCTTCGCCCAGCTGCGGTTGCGGCCGCGCTCGTCGCGCTCGCCGTCCTGTTCGTTCAACATGTCGCGGACCGCCGACCGGATCGCCTCGCTCCGGTTCGGGAACTCGCCCGTCTCCACCATCTGTTCGACCTCGTCGATCTGCTGTTTCGGAATTCGTAGTGTCACACGCTCCATTGTATTCCCCCGGTAAGACGGCGTCCACGCGACGCGTGTGTCTTACAGTCCGGCGTCGCCCGGGTACGGGGTCTCGCCCCGATCCGGACGGCCGCTGTAAGACGACCGTCTTACGCAACTTGAATCACCGAGGCTATCCATATAAAACTATCGGCGGTTGTAAGACAAACGCCGCGTTCGCCGTATACGGGCGCTTACAACCTGTTATCTGTCTTTCAGGACGTCCGCGGCCGGGGTTCGACGCCCGCAACCCGGACAGAACGCCCAGTCCGTCCGGAGCTCGTCGCCGCACTCGCAGAACGCCCGGTGCGACTGCTTCTCGCCGCAGTTCGGGCAGTAAACGTGCTCTCTGGGCACCGTCTCGCCGCAGCCGCCGCAGGCGCTCTCCCCCGGCTGCGCGCCCGGACCGCTCCCCGCGCTCGCGTCCGTCTTACGCGCGCTCGACTCCGCGTCGTCGGCCGTCTCACGCGTCACACGGACCGCCTCGTCCGCGTCGGTCGGCTCGGCCGACGGCGCGTCGAGCGTGACGTTTACGTTGACGTCGCCGGGCGATCCGTGCGCATACGCCGGCGCGCCGGCGCCGGTCGCCGGACCGACCCGCTCGTCGAGCGCCGCGTCGAGCCGCTCCGCGATCAGCTCGTCGACGCGGTCGGCGAGGGCGTCGTCGACGCTCTCGGCCGAGGCGTCGGACGCGTCGGACGCGCTCGCGCCCGCCTCGGCCCCGTCGAGGTGCGCTCGGAGCGCCTCCCGCATCACCTCGCTCTTGGAGGCGTCACACGCTTCCAAGCGGTCGACGAGCTCGTCGTCCGCCCGGAAGGTGATCTTGCTCATACCCAACGGATCCGGCGGTCGGTACTAGTATCTTCCCCCATCGTCTGACACGTTTCACAGTTCAGATACGTTCGGTCGGACACGGACGGACTCCGCGCCGAGGCCGCCCGAACCCCGCCGGCGCGGGCCGAACCGCGCCGCGGCCGCCCGAATCGTGGTATTTGGTCACACGTGTGTCTGACGCAGATTTATACGCGTCGCGCGAGCACACGTGTGTATATGAGTAACCGCGTCGAGGACCTCGAACGGCAGGTCGCGGAGCTACAGGCGGCGGTCAACGGACTCACCGAAGAGCTCGTCGAGATGAAAGAGCGCGTCCGACAGCTGGAAGACGAGCGGTCGGTCGCGGTCGAGGCCGACGCCGCCGGCGCGACGGCCGGCTCCGAACGGAGCGCGGCGGACGCCGCCGAGACCGCCGACGAGCCCGCGACCGACGACGCCGCGGCCGCGTCCGGCGGCGAGCGGACCACTCACTCCGACGACCACGTCGACGTGTTCGAGTCCGTCGAGGAGTCGTCCGACGGGGCCGAGGCGGCCGAGGCGGGCGCGGAGGAGGGCGGCGACGTCATCGTCCCCGAGCAGTCGGCGACGACGCCCGACGCCGACGCGGAGGCCGAGGACGACGACGACGGCGAGTCGAGCGACACCGACGACATCATCGTCGCGTAAGCGGTCGCCTCCGACCCAATGCACATCACTGAAGTCGTTCTGGACGGGTTCAAGAGCTTCGGGCGAACGACGAGGATCCCCTTCTACGAGGACTTCACGGTCGTCACCGGCCCGAACGGCTCCGGGAAGTCGAACATCATCGACGGCGTGCTGTTCGCCCTCGGGCTCGCCCGCACCCGCGGGATCCGCGCCCAGAAGCTCACCGACCTCATCTACAACCCCGGCCACGACGACGGCGAGGCCGCCGACGGGCCGAACGAGGCGTCCGTCACGGTGGTGCTCTCGAACGAGGACGGGGCCCTCGACCGGTCCCAGGTCGTCTCCGCGGCCGGCACCGAGAACGTCGGCGACGTCTCCGAGATCACGATCAAGCGCCGCGTGAAGGAGACCGAGGACAACTACTACTCGTACTACTACCTCAACGGCCGGTCGGTGAACCTCTCGGACGTCCAGGACCTGCTCGCGGCTGCGGGCGTGACGCCGGAGGGATACAACGTGGTGATGCAGGGCGACGTCACCGAGATCATCAACATGACCCCCTACCAGCGGCGAGGGATCGTCGACGAGATCGCGGGCGTCGCCGAGTTCGACGAGAAGAAGGAGGCCGCCTACGAGGAGCTGGACACGGTCGAGGACCGCATCGGCGAGGCGGACCTCCGGATCGGCGAGAAGCGGGACCGGCTCGACCAGCTCGCCGACGAGCGCGAGACCGCGCTCCAGTACCAGGACCTCCGCGACGAGCTGGAGGAGTACCGCGGCTTCCGCAAGGCCTCCGAGCTCGAGGAGAAGCGCGACGCGCTCGCCGACGTCGAGGCGGAGATCGGCGAGGCGGAGACGGACCTCGACGAGCTCCGCGAGGAGCTCGACGCGCGGCAGGGGAAGCTCACCCGCTTGGAGGAGGACCTAGCGGACCTCAACCACGAGATCGAGACCAAAGGCGAGGACGAGCAGATCCAGATCCGCTCTGAGATCGAAGAGATCAAAGGCGAGGTCTCGCGGCTGGAGGACAAGATCGAGTCGGCCGAGTCGCGCGCGGAGTCGGCCGAGACCGACCGCCGAGAGGCGTTCGTCCAGATCGACCGCAAGGAGGAGACGATCGAGGAGCTGGACGGCGAGATCCGCGAGGCGAAGGTGGAGAAGGCGTCGGTGAAGTCGGAGCTGGCGACGAAGCGCTCCGAGCTCGCCGACGTCGAGGCGGAGATCGAGGGCGCCGACACGGAGTTCGACGAGCTGAAAGCCGAGCTCGCGGAGAAGAAGGAGGCGATCGAGTCGCTCCGCGAGGAGAAGAACGAGACCCAACGCGAGAAGGACCGGCTGCTCGACGAGGCCCGCCGCCGCTCGAACGCGGTGAGCGAGGCCCGCGAGGAGCTGGAGGAAGCCCGCGAGTCGCTCCCGGAGCACAAGGCGCGGATCTCCGAGCTGAAGGGCGAGCTCGACAAGGCCGAGAAGAACCAGGCGACGATCGAGGACGCGGTCGCCGACCTGTTCGCGGAGAAGGCGGAACAGAACGAGCAGCTGGAGGAGATCGAGGACACCCTCCGCGAGAAGCAGAACGAGTACGCCAAGCTGGAGGCGGCCGCCGACCAGCGCGGCGACGCCTCGTGGCCCCGGGCGGTCACCGAGGTGAAGAACGGCGGCATCGACGGCGTCCACGGCGCTGTCGGCGAGCTCGGCTCGGTCGAGGCCCAGTACGCGGAGGCGTGCGAGACCGCGGCGGGCGGCCGGCTGGCGAACGTCGTCGTCGACGACGACGGCGTCGGCTCGACGTGTATCGACTACCTCAAGCGGCGCAACGCGGGGCGGGCGACGTTCCTCCCCATCACCAAGATGGACGACCGGAGCCTGCCGCGGAAGCCCTCGCTGCCGGGCGTCGTCGACTTCGCGCGCAACCTCGTCGACTACGACGCCGCGTACGAGTCGATCTTCTCGTACGTGCTCGGGTCGACGCTCATCGTCGAGGACATGGCGACCGCCCGCGAGCTGATGGGCGACTACCGGATGGTCACCCTCGACGGCGACCTCGTCGAGAAGTCGGGCGCGATGACCGGCGGCTCCGGCGGCGGCTCCCGCTACTCGTTCACGAAGTCCGGCGGCGGCAAACTGGAGCGGCTCGCGACGGAGATCTCCGAGCTCGAGGACGAGCGGCAGTCGATCCAGTCGGCGATCGACGCGCTCGACGACGACATCGAGGACGCGCGCGACCGGAAGGCCGACGCGGCCGAGCGGGTCCGCTCGCTGGAGGCGGACGTCGAGCGCGCCGAGGCCGACCTCGCCGACGCGGAAGACCGGATCGCGGAGCTGGAAGCCGAGCTCGAGGATCTGGAGGCGGAACGCGAGTCGGTCGACGCGGAGATGACGGCGCTCGACGAGCAGCTGGCCGAGACGGACGCGGAGATCGACGAGCTCGCCGGGGAGATCTCGGAGATCGAGGCCGAGCTCGCCGACTCGAAGATCCCGGAGCTCTCCGAGCGCGCCGACGAGATCCGCGCCGAGATCGACGACCTCGAGGACCGGATGAGCTCGTTCGACGGCCGGATCAACGAGCTGGAGCTAGAGAAGGGGTACGCCGAGGACGCGCTCGACGACCTCCACGACGACGTCGAGGCGGCCCAGAACGCGAAGGCGGAGGCGCAGGAGGCGATCGCCGACCACGAGGCCGCGATCGAGGAGAAGGAGGCCGAACTCGCCGAGAAGAAGGAGGCGATCGCCGACCTCGAAGCGGAGCTCACGGAGCTCAAAGAGGAGCGCGAGTCGCTCCGCGAGGAGATCCGGGAGGCGACGCAGGCGCGCGACGAGCAGCGGTCGCTCGTTTCGGCGGCGGAGTCGGACCTCTCGGACCTCACCGACCGCCGCGACCGCCTGGAGTGGGAGATCGACGAGCTGGAGTCGCAGGTCGGCGACTACGACGCCGACGAGATCCCCGACCTCGACGAGGTGGAGTCGCGGATCGAGGAGGTGGAAGCCGAGATGGAGGCGCTAGAGCCGGTGAACATGCTCGCGATCGACGAGTACGACGAGGTCCAGGCGGCCCTCGACGAGCTCCAGGAGCGCCGCGACGTGCTCGTCGAGGAGCGCGACGCCATCGAGGAACGGATCGAGGGGTACGAGGCGGCGAAGAAGGAGACGTTCATGGAGACGTTCGACTCGATCAACGACCACTTCCGGGACATCTTCGCGCGCCTGTCGGCCGGGTCGGGCGAGCTCGTCTTGGAGAACCCCGAGGACCCCTTCGAGGAGGGGCTGACGATGAAGGCGCAGCCCGCGGACAAGCCGGTCCAGCGACTCGACGCGATGAGCGGCGGCGAGAAGTCGCTCACCGCCCTCTCCTTCATCTTCGCCGTCCAGCGCCACAACCCCGCGCCGTTCTACGCGCTCGACGAGATCGACGCGTTCCTCGACGCGGTCAACGCCGAGCGCGTCGGCGAGATGATCGAGGAGCTGGCCGAGGACGCGCAGTTCGTCGTCGTCGGTCACCGCTCCGCGCTCTTGGAGCGCTCGGACCGCGCTATCGGCGTCACGATGCAGGGCGACAACCTCTCTGCGGTGACCGGGATGCAGTTCGGCGACGACGCCGACGAGGAGGTGACCGCGGATGACTGAGGACGGCGACGGAGCCGCCGACGGCGGCGTCCCCGACCTCGACCTGACGAGCGACCGCGACGGCGCGGATCCGTTCGCCGACGACGAGCCGGAAGACGGGGGAGCCGAGACCGGCGGGCGCGACGCGGGCGGCGAGCCCGACGCAGGCGGTGAGTCCGACCCGGACGTGCCCGACGTATCGCCCCCGGCCGAGACCGACGACGACGAGGTCGAGCCCGTCGAGCTCCTCGTCCAGCTCGCCGAGGAGGGCGAGATCGAGCCGTGGGACATCGACATCGTCCAGGTGACGGACGCCTTCCTGGACAAGCTCGACGAGACGGACCTCCGGACGACCGGGCGGGCGCTGTTCTACGCCAGCGTCCTCCTCCGGATGAAGAGCGACGGCATGCTCGCGGACGACGACGAGGACGAGGAGCCGGAGCCCGAGCCGTGGGAGGTCGCGATGGAGGGCGGCGCGCCCGACCCGGCCGCCGACGGGTTCGACCCGGTCGACAAGCTGGAGGCGGAGATGGACCGGCGGCTCGACCGGAAGAACACCCGCGGCTCGCCGGAGACGCTGGACGAGCTGGTCCGCGAGCTGCGCGAGGCCGAGCGCGGCTCGTGGTGGAAGGACTCCCGCGAGTACGACACCTCGGAGTCGCCGCACGGCCACGCCCGCGGCACGCAGACGCTCGACTACCACGCCGGCGACGAGTTCCGGCAGGACGGCGAGCCGACCGCGGGCGAGGCGACCGACCGCACTCACGACGAGGACATCGAGGAAGTCATCGTGGAGATCGACAACGCCCTCCGCACGCACTTCGAGCGCGGGCGCACGGAGGTGCTGTTCGCGGAGATCGAGGCGGCCGGCGGCCGCCCGTTCATGACGTACCTCGCGCTGCTGTTCATGGCCCACCGCGGCTCGGTCCGGCTCCAGCAGGACGACCTGTTCGGCGACCTCTGGGTGAAGGATCCGTCGGCGATGACCGGCGAGTCGGAAGCGATCGCGGACTGAACCGCCGGCGGCGACGTGAATCCCGATCCCGTGTTCGATCCCGCTGGACCCGCGTCGACCGCGATCGCGTTCCGACACGCTCTTGTCGGTGTCTCGTCAGGAACTGGTAGTGATATCGTTCGCGACCGGGAACCCCGCGCTCGCTGCCGTCGTCGCGGCGCTGTGGGTCGCCCTCCTGCTGTACGGCGCCTCGGCGGTCTGGTGGCTCCTCGAGGCGACGGTGCTCGCTCGCGGCGGTCGGGTCGACCCCGACGAGGTCGAGTGGGGGTACGACGACATTCAGGTCCGCATCCTGACGATCGACGCCGAGGAGGTGGTTCAGGCGACCGTCAACGCGGTCCCACAGGCGCTCGACGACGTGCGCGTGATCGCGGAGAAGCCGATCGACGTCGAGGGAGCGGACGTCCACGTCGTCCCCGAGGAGTTCGAGTGCGACGCGACCAACAAGGGCCGCGCCGTCGAGTGGGCCCGCCGGGTGGTGCCGTGTGATCGCGAGTACGTCCTCTACCTCGACGAGGACACGATCATGGCCGGCTTCGAGGGATTACCGGACACCGACGTGGTCCAGTTCACGGAGAAGCCGCTGTACACCGGCTCGCGGGTCGCGTACCTGAGCGAGATCTTTCGGGTCGGCTACCAGTACGAGCAGTTCGCGTTCCACCGGCTGCGCTACCCGCTGTACGCGTGGGGCGGCGGGGTCGCGGTCCGGCACTCCCTAGAGCAGTCGATCACGTGGGACGTCGCGACCATCACCGAGGACACGAACTTCATCTGGCGGGCCGCGGACCAGCTCGGCGTCTCCTTCGCCGTTCTGGACGTGCGCTTTCGGAACCAGGCGCCGCCGTCGCTGCGCGCGATGGCCAAGCAGCGCCGCCGGTGGATCTCGGGGACGCGCGCCGACGGCGGCCTGCTCCCGCTCAGGTACCGACCGGTGTATTACACCCGGGTCATCGCGTGGTCGCTCTCCCCGCTTGTGCCGTTCCTCGTCGTCGCGTCGCTCGTCTTCCCGGGCACCGCGCCCGGCATGGAGTGGTACCGCACCGCGTCGCTGGCGCTTTTCGGGATCCTGTTCGTCTACACGCTCGTCGGCGCGGCCGCGTACGACAAGCATCCCCTCACGTGGCCGCTCTACCTCCTGTTGACGCCGATCGCCTTCCTCGCGCACTCGGCCGGCGCGCTGTGGGGACTCGTCTCCCCGGTGACGACCTTCGAGGTGACCGAGAAGGTGACGCCGGACGCCGTCGAACGGGTCCACGAGTCGATGGAGTCCGGGGCCCTCTCCGACCACGACGGCTCCGAGCGGCTGCTCCGCGAGTCCGACGCGGAGAGCACGTTCGACGTGTTCGACGACTAATACGCGGCCGCTCCCGCGGAGAGCACTTCCGAAGCCCCAGCCGCTCGTCTATAAATGGCTCCCACTCGATCGACGGACGACACCTCCAAAGCCCCACCCGACCGCAACCGCACGGCACCCCACGCCTCCCCAGCCTCGCGGCTCCCTTCGGTCGCCGCGTCCCTCGCGCGTGCTGCTCGGCCGCGAGGCGGCCTCGCAGGCACGCGCCACCGCACCGCTTCGTTTATTTATAAGTAGTCGCCGAGCAGCGGCTCGACGCGCTCTTTCGTCTCCTCGGGGATGGCCTCCGTCGGCGTGTTGACGGTCCCCGCCAGCGACGTGTGCGCGTCACACTCCAAGTCCTCGGGCAGCGTCCGCACGGCCTCCTCGACGGCGGCCTTGATCGCCGCCTGGTTCTGCTCTGCGTTCTCGAGCACCTCCTCGAGCGTCACCTCGCTGTCTTCCTTCCAGACGTCGTAGTCGGTGACGCCCGCGATCGTCGCGTACGCGATCTCGGCCTCGCGGGCCAGCTTCGCCTCGGGGATCGCGGTCATCCCGACCAGGTCCCACCCCTGGCTCTTGTAGAACTCCGACTCCGCGCGCGTCGAGTACTGCGGCCCTTCGATACAGACGTAGGTGCCGCCCTTCACGACGTCCGTGCCGTCGTCGCCGACGGCGGATTCGGCCGCCTCGGTGAGGTGGTCGACGAGCTCCGGGCTGTACGGGTCCGCGAACGGCTGATGGACGACGACGCCGTCGCCGTAGAAGGAGAGGTCGCGGTGTTTCGTCCGGTCGTAGATCTGGTCGGGGACGACGAGGGTCCCGGGCGCTAACTCCTCCTTCAGGCTCCCCACCGCGTTCGACGCGAACACGTGCGTGACGCCGGCCTGCTTCAGCGCGTACATGTTCGCGCGGTACGGGAGGTCGGTCGGCGAGACGCCGTGTTCCGAGCCGTGACGCGGGAGGAACGCCACCTCGCGGCCCGTGTCGCCGAACTCGCCGATCGTCACCGCGTCGCTCGGCGCCCCGTACGGCGTGTCGAACTCGACTTCCCGCACGTCGTCGAGCGGGAGCGCCTCGTAGATGCCGCTGCCGCCGATGAATCCGATGGTGCCCATACCCGGAGTGCGCCCGCTCGCCACTTATACGGACCGAACCCGGCCGGCGGTCGGAGGGGACCCGCCTACAGCAGCCAGCGCACCGCCGCGAGCGCGACCGCGCTCACGGCGAGCAGGTGGACGAGGACGGCACCGACGGGCGCCGCGCCCACCGCGCGCATGTCGTCGATCCGGATCGAGAGCCCGAGGCCGACGAACGCCAGCGCGAACAGCGCGTCCGACACGCGGCCGATCGACGCCAGCGCGGCCGGCGAGAGCAGCCCGGTGTTGGCGACGACCGCCACGAGGAGGAAGCCGAGCAGGAACTTCGGAAACTCCGCCCACAGTCGCCGGACGCCCGGGTCCGCCGCCGACCGCGCCGCGTACGCCAGCGAGTACGCGACCGCGACGCCGCCGAGGAGCGAGTTGCGCGCGAGCTTCGTCACCGTCGCCCACTGGCCCGCCTCGGGCGAGTAGGCGAACCCCGCGGCCGCGACGGGGCCGGTCGAGAACATGCTCACGCCCGCCCAGACGCCGAACTGCCGGCCGGTGAGGCCGAGCCACTCGCCCGCGAGCGGGAACGCGACGAGCGTCGCGGCGTCGAAGAGGAGTATCGTCGCGGCCGCGAACGTGATGTCCGCCCCGCGCGCGTCCAGCACGCGGCCGATCGCGACGACGGCCGAGACGCCGCAGATGCTCGCGCCGGCCGCCAGCAGCGAGGACGTGGGAGACCCGATCCGGAAGAGCCCGCGGGCGGCTATCTCCGCGAACAGCAGCCCCCCGCCGACGACCGCCACCACGAGCGCGAGGACGGTCGGGCCGGCGGTGAGGAACTCCTCCACCGCGACCGCCGCCCCGAGCAGCACGATCCCGGTCTCCAAGAACAGCTTGTCGACTCCCACGCCCGGCTCCGCGACGTCCGGCACGCCGACGGTGTTCCCGACGCCGACGCCGATCGCGACCGCGACGACGAGCGGCTGGAGGCCGGGGACCGCGTCCGCGACGAGCGTCGCGGCGACCGCGCCGCCGGCGAGCAGCGCGAGGCCGGGGAGGTACGCCCGGACCGCCTCGGCGACTCCGGTCACAGCGCCTGTCCGACGAGGTGCGCGGCGACGATCCCGAGCCCCAGCGCGAGCGCCTGCCAGCCCCGGTCGAGCGCGGTCCAGCGGTCGACGACCGCGGGGCCGGTCGCGTCGGCGGAAGCCGCGTGCGTGTCGGCCTCGTCGTTGGGGTCCGGCCGCCCGTCCGGCCCGTCGGCGGCGTCCGATACCATACGTGACGATCGCCGCGCCCGCATTTATAGGGTGTGAATCAGGGCTTCGCGGTGAGTGACGCTACGGCGAAGCGCGGCCGCGGGCGACCGAAAGAGGCAGGGTCCGGGAGGGTGTGGTGCCCACAATCGGATGCCCACGACCCAGATCAAAGACTCCGTTCACGGCTACATCGAGCTGCCGGACGAGCTCGTCGAGGGGGTCGTCGACACGCGGCCGTTCCAGCGGCTGCGGTACGTCCGCCAGCTCTCGGCGACCCACCTCGTGTACCCGGGCGCGAACCACACCCGCTTCGAGCACTCGCTGGGCGTCTACCACCTCGGGCGCACCGTCTTCGAGAACCTCCGGCGACAGTCGTACTTCTCGCGCGGCGCGACGACCGACGAGCTCGAGGAGATCCAGCGCACGCTGGAGTGCGCCTGCCTCCTCCACGACGTCGGTCACCCGCCATTCTCGCACCTCTCCGAGCGGTTCCTCGACGAGGGGGTCCTCCGCGAGCGCGTCGCGGAGACCGGGCTGGTCGACGCCTTCGACGCGGCCGGCGTCGGCGGCGCGCCGCTCCGCTCGGCGAACCCGCACGAGCTGCTCGGCTGCGTGATCATCGTCGAGGAGTACGGCGACGCCCTCCGCGCGTTCGACGTGGACCCGTTCGAGGTGTGCGCGTACGTGCTGGGGTACAGCCTCGCGTACGAGCGCGGCGAGCCGTGGCAGTACGGGGTCGGCGCGCAGCTGCTCCACTCTCCCATCGACGTGGACCGCTTGGACTACATCACCCGCGACAACGAGATGACCGGCGCGGGCGTGCTGAGCTTCGACGTCGAGCGCATGGTCGACGCGTACACCGCCCACCCCGAGGCGGGACTGGCGCTCTCGGAGAAGGCGCTCTCGACCATCGGCAACTACCTCGAGGGGCGGATCGCCCTGTACATGTGGGTCACCCAGCACCACAAGTCGGTGTACGCGAACCGGCTCCTCCAGGCCCTGTTGGGCGAGTACGCCGCCGAGACCGGCGAGAGTCCCGTCACGGTCGACGGGATCATCGACCGCGAGCTCGACGACAACGCCGTGCTCGAGCGCCTCCGGCGCGCCGCCCGCGAGCACCCTGACTCGACGCTCGCGTCGATGTACGACCGCTTCCGGAGCCGCCGCTTCCCCGCCACCTGCTGGAAACACCGGATCGCGCTCGCCGACCGGATCGGCGGCGACCTCGCCGGGGACCTCGGCGGCGACGACCCGCTCGACGCGTTCACCGAGTGGCTCACCGAGGGCGACGACCGCCTGGAGCGGCTCCTCGCCGACGCCCTCGACGTGCCGGTCCACGAGGTGTGGATCGACCGCTCGTACGTCCCCGCCTACGACCCCGACGAGTTAGAGGACATTCCCATCGCGTACGGCGGGACGACGCGGTCGGTCGCCGACTGGGGGCTGTACGGCGACCGCGCGTTCGACGTCCCCATCCCCTTCGTGTTCGTCCCCGACGGAATGAAGCGCCGGGCGATCCGCGTGCTCCGCGAGGCGTTCGAGCGGGAGGTCGCGGCGGAAGGGCTCGCGTAGGGTGTCATCGGGCGGGCCGCGACGGCGGCCCCCGCTACTCGTCGCGCGCGGCCCGGTACCGCTCGCGGATCGCCGCGAACAGCGCCCGCCCGGCGCCGGTCCGAAGCCGCGGCTCGGTCGTCGCGAAGAACTCGTCTAAGTCGTCGTACTCGCGGAACGCGTCGGGGTCGCCCCGCTCCGGGTCGTATCCGTCGCCGCGCTCGTAGCGGACGGCCTGGAGGCAGGTGTCGAGCAGGTCGCACTCCTTCACGAGGACCGCCTCCGGCGACTCCCGCGCCTCGTACGCCTCCCACGCGTCCCGCACGTCGTCCGGGAGCGGACCGGCGAGGTCGCGCATCGCCGCCCGCTCGGCGGCGACCTTCGCCTCGCGGTCGACCGCGGACGCGGTCGAGTCCGCCCGGGTCGCCACGTCGCCCGTCTCCGCCTCGGCGACGTCGTGAACGACCGCGAGCCGGAGCGCTCGGTCGCGGTCGACGCCCGGGAGGTCCCCGCGGAAGCGGTCGCCGAGCGCCAACACGAGGTACGCGACGCCCCACGAGTGGGCGGCGACGGATTCCGGTGACTCGACGCCGCGGAGCTGCCAGCCGGTGCGCCGCTCGTCTTTCAGCGCGTAGGCGTCGAGGAGGGCGTCGAGCGCCGCGTCGGCGTCGTCTGCGGGGTCAACGTTGTCGTCGGCGTCGTCCGCGGAGTCAGCGGTGCCGTCACTGTCGTCTCCGGAGGCCATCACTCGGTCCGGCTACTCGGCGAGCGCCCACGTCTCGTCGCCGACGGGCACGGCCACGTCCCGCCGGACCATCTCCTCGATGACCTCGTCGAGGCGGCCGGGCTGGGCGACCTCCATCTCGATCCGACCGATGCCGTGGTACTCCTCCAGGTAGTGGCGCAGGTCCTCCCGGGCGAACGCCGACTCGTCGGCGCGCTCCATGGCCCCCTCCGTGAGGTCGACCATGTCCTCGAGGAAGTTCCACGGGTAGACGACCCAGGTCCACTGTTCGAGCCGCTCGCCCACGAAGTCGGGCTGGAACTCGGAGGTCCCGAGGAGCTGGAGCGTCGCGGTCCGGACCGCGCCGGCGTCCCGGTCCTCGACGTACTCCTCGGCCCGCTGGATCGACCCGCCGGTGTCGGCGATGTCGTCGATGATGAGGACGTTCTTCCCCTCCACGCTCCCCTCGGGCATAGGGTAGCGGATCTGGGGCTCGTCGCTCTTTTCGGCGGCCCCCACGTAGTGTTCCATCTTGAGGCTGGTGAGGTCGTTGAGCCCGAGGAAGTCGCAGATACACCGCCCCGCGAACCAGCCGCCGCGGGCGAGGGCGACGACCACGTCCGGCTCGAAGTCGGCCCGCTTCACCGCGTCGGACACGTTGCGACAGAGCCCGTAGATGTACTCCCAGTTGGTGAGCGTACAGTCGAAGTCGTCCGGGAGGTCGCTCATACGAGCGTACCTGCCAGCCGCGCGGTGATAAGGGTTTAGCTCCGCCGCTCGCCCCGGGGCGGCGACAGCCGGAGCATCGCCTCGCCGAACGTCACGAGGTCGGTCACGCCCACCACTCGTTCGCCCCGGTTCGCATACCGGTCCGTCTGCGGACCGGAGTAAAAGGGTCCGCGATCGGCTCGCGGCGAGCGGGCGACCCCGCCGACCGCGACGCTCCCGCCCTCACCGCAGCGCGGAGATGAGCGCGATGCCGCCCGCCAGAAGTAGCGCGAGGGCGGCGACCGGCTGGCCGCCGCCGACGGCGAGCGTCACCCCGTAGACGAGCGCGGCCGCGAGCGCGCCGACGAGCAGGCTCGCCCCCGCGTGGACGGCGACGTTGCGACGGACCCGCGCGCCGCGGCCCACCTGCTCGCCGAGGCCGACGCCGTGGTCGGCGATGTCCCACGCGACCGTCAGCCCGACGGCGGCGACGAGCAGCGCCTCGGCGGGCGCGCCGCGGTAGCCCGCGAGCGCGAGTCCCCCCACGCCGACGGCCGCCCCCCACCCCAGGACGCGCGACGACCGCCGGAACGAGCCGACGAGGAACGCGAGCGCGGCGACCCCGAGCAGCGCACCGCCCGCGGGGCCGGCGACCGCGCCGGCGGTCGACGCGACACCCGCGGCGGCGAGGCTCGCGACGACCGCGGCGGTCGGCGGCCGCGCGTCCGCCTCGTGGAAGTCGACGAGCGCGTCGTCGTCGGTCATCGCGACCACCGCCTCGTCGCGGCCGCGACCGCGACCGGGAAGGAGTCGTCTCCCCACTCCAGCGCGCGGATCCCCGCCGACCGGAGCGTCCGGAGCCGCTGGCGTCGTTCGAGGGCCACCAGCCGCTCGCCAGCCGTGCCGGTCGCCGTGGGGTCCGGCGAGAGGACCGTCACGAGGTGGCCGTGCGCGTCGATCCGCCGGGCGAGCGTCGCCGCGGTGTCGTCGACGAGCGGCGTGAAGAAGAGCACCTGCGCGTCGGCCGGGAGCCGCCGCCGGAACCGCCGGAGCCACAGCGACCGGTAGAACCGCTCGTCGCTCGGCGTCGGCGCCAGCGCCGGGTCGGTGGCCAGCGTCTCGCGCCCGCGGGCCGCGTGGACGGTCCCGCTGCCCGGGGCGAGCCAGCAGTCCAGCGGCGACAGCGCCGCGACGCCGACCCGGTCGCCGCCGTCGAGGAGCGCGGAGAACGCCTGTCCCGCGGCCGCGACGCTCGCCTCCACCGCGGTCTCGGCGTCGGGGTCGGCGGCGACGTAGGCGGACTCGCGGGCGTCGACGAGCAGCACGACGGTGGCGGAGCGCTCCTCGCGCAGCTCGACGGTCGACAGCTCGCCCGTCCGCGCGCGCCGGTTCCAGTCGACCCGCTTGAGCGGGTCGCCGCGGCGGTACTCCCGGGTCGCGTGGAACTCGACGCCCGCGCCGCCCACGTCGGTCGACACCCGCCCGTGGTGGACGGTCGTCAGCCCGCGCAGCGGGAGGTCGCCGCCGGCGGACAGCTCAGGGGTACACGCGATCGCGGTCGGCGCGTCGAGGTCGCTGACGCGCTCCCGCGCCCCGGCCGCGTCGCGGGTGATCGCGGTCAGCGGCTCCCAGTCGTGGTCGCCCCGTGCCCCCCGGACGGTGTACTCGAACGTCACCGCCGTCCCGGGCCGCAGCGCCGTCGCGACCCGCGCGGGACCGTCGACGACCGCCAGCCCCGGCGGGACGCCGTCGACGAGCCTGAGGTCCGGGAGCGCGCGCTCGCCCACGTTCTCCGCGCGGACGGTGACCCGGACTTCGTCGCCGGGCTCCGGGGCCGCGTCGCTCACCGACCGCGTCACCGCGAGCGTCGCCGTCGGCGCCTCGCCGGCCCGCGCGTACACGGCGTACCCCACGCCCACCGCGCCCGCGAGCACCAGCGACGACTGCCGGACGAGCACGCCGAGCCCGACGAGCGACAGCGCCGCGCCGGCGATCCCCAGCCAGCGGTCGGTCGCGACCTCGCGCCGGTGCTCCCGGTCGGTCGGGGTCTCGGTCGGCTCCGCCGCGGCCGCGTCGCTCACCTCCGCCGCAGTCGCGTCGTCCGTCTCCGGCTCACCAAGGTCGTTCGTCAGGGATTCCCCGGCGTCGCTCGCCTCGGACTCGCCCGCGCCAGCGGCTTCGGGCGCGACCGCCGCGTCCCGCGAACCGCTCACGGCTCGCCCCCGTCGATCCGTTCGATCTCGTCGATCGCGGCCCGGAGCCCGTACCAGTAGTTCGAGCGTCCTCGCACTCCGGCCACGACACGGACGCGGACCGGGTACGCCGTTCTGGTATCGAAGAACGCGGCGGCGGCGGGGTCGTCCGTCCACGTCCCGTCGTCGATCGCCTCCGCCGCCGCCTCGCGCGCACAGTTGCGGTCTCGGGCGACGACCTCGACGGTCGCCTCGCGGACCCGGTCGCGGAGGTCGCGGCGGCTCCGATACCCGCCCGGCGCGGGGCTGGCGACCTGCGCGATCCGCTCGTCGAGCGCCGAGCCGGGCACCGCGGCGGGCGCGCG